>NZ_JBHYXZ010000002.1:2452-66944 GCF_042752395.1 Actinosynnema sp. NPDC059335
CGTGGGGCCCCCCCCGGGGGGGGGGGGGTGGGGGGGGGGGGGGCCCCCCCCGCCCCGAGTCGTCCACTGAGGACCGTCAAGCGGACCGTTCCTCGTTCTCGGCGAACAGCGCGTCGAGCACGTCGGCGACGACGTCGGGCCGGACCAGGGGGCCGAGGTGGTCGAGGTCGGGCACCTCCCGGTACCGGCCGGAGGGCAGCTCGGCGCACGCCGCCGCCCGGTTCGTCGGCCAGGCCGGAGTCGACGTAGTCGAGCAGCACGTCCGGCGCGAGCAGCGACAGCGGCGGCCGGGTGGAGTAGCGGGCCAGCGCCTCGGCGCGGGACGGGAACACCGCCCGCCGCCGGGCCGCCGCCTCGGCGAAGGCGGGGTCGTGCGTGGTCGCCAGGATCGGCTCGTAGCAGACGATCCGCTCGAACGTGCCCGGCGCGCGGGCCTCGGCGAGCAGCAGGGCCGTGCCGCCGAGCGAGTGGCCCACGCCGGTCACCGGTCCGGGTGCGAGCGCACCGGCCGCCGCGATCACGTCGTCGGCGAACACGCCCCAGTCGGCGTCCGGCGCGAGCGGCGGCGCGGAGCCGTGGCCGCGGAAGTCCAGCGCGGCGGCGCGCAGCGGGGTGCGCAGCTTTTCACGCACGAGCGCCACACGAGCCCGGTGAAACCCGCAGCGTGGCAGAACAACGCCGTCCGAATGGGCGCTGCCGGTCGTCCCGGCGCGCCGATCGGGTAGGGACCGTACGGGGTCGCGGGTGCGGCGGTGTGGTCCACGGTCTTCCCTTCGGGAATCCGATTCCCGGTCTGGCGCGGGTCCGGGCCGATCCCTACGATCGGCGCCTGGAACGATCCGGCCCGCCGGGAGGCGGGTGGTGCCCGGGGATTCTTCCGCACGATCGCGGTATCCGTCGCGGCCCGTGCCCACCGCGGGGGACCGGGCGACCGGCGGTGCCGCCGTGGCCGCGGGCACACCCCGCCGCACGTCGTGCCCACGAAGCGCGGCGGCGTGGCGCGGCAGGACGACTCCCATCCGCTGAAGGGCGCGGCGTGAACCCGACCCCGGTACCGGGCCTGGTCTCGGCCGTCATGTTGGTGCGCAACCGCTGGGAGTGCACGCGCCGGGCGTTGGCCTCGCTCGCCCGCGCCTCCGGCGACTTCGAGGTCGTCGTGGTGGACAACGGGTCCGACGACGGCACCGCCGACCACCTGGCCCGGCCGGCGTACCCCCGTCCGCTGACCGTGCTGCGGCACGAGGACGACCGGGGCGGCGGCGAACGCCGCAACGTCGGCGCGGCGGCGGCCCGCGGCGAGTTCCTGTTCTTCCTGGACAACGACGTGCTGGTGGACGACCTCGACGTGGTGGAGGTGCTCGCCGCCGAGCCGGCCGCCGACCCGGGCCTGGGCGCGGTGCCGCCGCTGCTGCTCTACCCCGGCGACGGGGCGCTGGTGCAGTGCGCGGGCGGCGTGTCCACGGCGGACGGGCGGATCGGCCCGGCCGGGCGCGGGCAGCCGCTGAGCGCCGACGACAAGCTGCCGATCTGGAAGCGGCACACGAGGGTGATCCGCAGCCGGTGGCGCGAGGTGTTCGCGGCCGGCCCGGCGCACCCCGCCGCGGACCTGGAGTGGGTGCCGGTCCACAAGGACCACTCCGACCTGGACCGGCCGCGCGCGTGGGTGGCCGCCGAGCCCGGGGCGACCGACGTGAGCTTCTTCGCCGGCGACCGGGCGCCGGCCTCGGCGGAGCCCGCCGACGTGCGGGTCGTCCTCGTCGGCGCGCGGGACGTGCCGGTGGTGGACGGGGTGCGGGTGGTGGACGGGGTGCGGGTGGTCGGCGTGGCCGATCCGGACGTGCGCGCGTTGCTGCCCGCCGCCCGCGCCCACGGCGCGCCGTGGGCGTTGCGGGACGCCGTGCGGCTGGTGGAGACCGTGCCCGCGGAGGGCGTGGTGGTGGCGTTGCCGGACGCCGCCGCGGTGGCGACCGCGTCGCGGCGCGCGCTGCCGGTGCTGCTGGGCAGGAAGGCGGCCGTCGACCTGGCCGACGTGGCGACCGACCGGTGCTCGGTGGACCTGCCCTGGGCGCACCACCCGGAGCTGACCGCGCTGCGCAAGGCGGTGAGCGAGGGCGGCGGTGTGCCGGGCGGTTTCGCGGTGCGGGTCGAGCACCCCGGCGCGGACCTGGTCGCGGAGCTGGGCGCGGACGCGCTGGACGCCGTCGAACGGGTGTTGGGCGTGCCGGTCACCGCGGTGCGGACGGTGGCCGCGACCCGTGACGGCGTGCGGGCCGAGGCGGTGGCGGGCGGGGTGGCCGGGACGGTCGGGCTGGGCCGGGGCGCGCCGCGGTTGCGCGTGTCGGTCGAGGGCGTCGCGGACCTCGACGTGCCGCCGGTGGGCGGCGCGTACTCCGACTTCGTGGGCGCGCTGCGCGGCGGACCGCCGCCGTTGACCGGGTGGGCGGCCGTCGCCGGGGTGTTCGGCCTGGTGCGCGGGTGGCGTTCGGAGGTCGCCGCGCCGGACCGGTCCGGCGCGGGTTCGTGACACGTCCCCGCCCGGCGGCACGGGCGGGCGGGAGCAGGGAGAGCAGTGGGATGAACCTGGTCGAGGCGCTGCGCGCCGGAGCCGACGCGGGCGGGTGGCTCGACCGCCCGGCCTACGAGGTCGACGGGGCGATGCTGACGCACGCCGACGTCTACGACGGCGCCGCGCGGATCGCCGGCGCGCTGGTCGACCGGGGCGTGCGGCCCGGCGACCGGGTCGCGCTCGTGCTGGACGACGGCCCGGACTTCGTGCTGGCGTTCCTCGGCGCGGTGCACGCCGGCGGTGTGGCGGTGCCGGTCAACCCGCGGCTGCACCCCGACGAGCTGCGCCGGGTGCTCGTGGCCGCCCGGCCCGCGCTGGTCGTGCGCCGCCACCGCGACGTGCCGCCCGACACCGGGTCCCCGGCGACCACGTTCGCCGAGCTGGAGGGCGCGGCCCCGGCGCCCGTGGCGCCCCGCGCGCCGGACGACCAGGTGTACGCGACGTTCACCTCGGGCACGACCGGCGTGCCGCGCCTGTGCCCGCAGCTGCACGGCGACCCGGCGGTGCACCACCGGTCGTTCGCGGTGGCCGCGCTCGGGCTGGGCCCGGACGACGTCGTGCACTCGGTGTCGAAGATGCACTTCGCCTACGGCCTGGGCAATTCGCTGTTGTTCCCGCTGATGAGCGGCAGCCGCGTGGTGCTGAACCCGGAGCCGCCGCTGGTGGACGACGTGCTGGCGATCCTGGACAAGTACAACGTCACCGCGCTGTTCGCGGTGCCCGCGTTCTACCGCAGGCTCGTCGACCACCCCGGCGGCGACCGGCTGGCCCGCCTCCGCCTCGCCGCGACCGGCGGGGAGGTGCTGGCGCCGGCGCTGGAGGAGCGGTTGACGCAGCTGCTCGGCGACCGGTTGCTCAACGGGATCGGCAGCACCGAGGTGGGTCAGGCGTTCACCCACAACACGCGGTCCGCGCGGCGGTTCAACACGGTGGGGCGGGCGCTGCCGCCGTTCGAGGTGCGGGTGGTGGACGACGCGGGCGAGCCCGTGGAGCCGGACGTGCTCGGCCGGTTGCAGGTGCGCGGCCCGACCGTCACGGCGGGCGTGGACCTCGACGGCCGGGCCCGGCGGGTCCGGGGCTGGTACGCCACCGGCGACCTGGCCTCGATCGACGCGGACGGCTACGTGCGCGTGACCGGGCGGCTGGACGACCTGGAGAACGTCGGCGGCATCAAGGTGCACCCGCTGGAGGTCGAGCACCTGCTGCTGGGGCACTCGATGGTGCGCGAGGCGGCGGTGTGCGCCGTGACGCTGGACGACGGGTCGGTGCGGCTGTGCGCGTACGTGGTGCGCGAGGAGGGGCCGCCGGAGATCGAGAGGCCGCTCGCGGACTCGTTGATCGCGCTGGTCCGCGCCCACCTGACCGCGTACAAGGTGCCGCGCGAGGTGGTGTTCGTGCCGTCGCTGCCCCGGACCGGCTCGGGCAAGCTGCGCCGGCACGTGGTGCGGACCTGGCGGCCCTGATCCGACCCCGGGGTGTCACATTCGTCGCGTCCGCGACGACCAACCACGTGTACACCCCAGGGGGAGGAAGGCCGCGTCCATGACCCAGACCAGCGGGCACCTGCACGGGCTCGGCGGTGGCGTCCCGCCGACCGTCGCCGACGTCGACCGGATCGCCGCGGACGGCGACCCGGTCGTGCGGAACCTGCGGATCACCCACTGCTACCACGAGCTGTCCCGGGCGCTGGCCGGCACCACCGGCGGGTGGGCCAACTGGTGCACGTTCGCGGTGTGGGCGTCCAAGCAGGTGGGGCAGACCATCCGGCAGGAGGACCTGGTCCGGGTGCTGGACCGGCTGCTGCGGTCCTCCCCCGAGGCCGCCGCCGCGGTGGACCTGGTGGCCGGCGGCCTGCGCCGGGCCGTGCCGAAGCACGCGGTCGAGGGCGTCGAGCGGTTGGTGCGCCAGGCCGTCGTGACGACCGCGCGGCTGGACGCGGCCGGTGCGGCGGCGGCGCGCGGGAACCTCAAGGTGTTCGAGGAGATCGCCCGCGAGTTCGCCCGCTTCCTGGCCGAGTTCGCCGACGCCCCGGCCTACGACGAGGAGCGGATCACGCGGTTCGTGGACGGGCTGCGCCCCGGTGAGCCGCCGGAGGGGCAGCGCTACCTGCGGCAGGCGTTCACCCACTACCACCGCGCCCGGTTCACCGCGGACGCCAAGGAGCGGGCCGAACTGCTGCTGCTGGCCAACGTCGAGGTCGGCCTGCACGAGCAGACCCGGCTGCAACCGGAGATCGCGGCCGCCCTGGAAGCGCCCGTGATCGACCCGCGCGACCTGGAACGCCGCCTGTTCGACCTGCTCCTGCCGGGCAACCGGGTGGTCAAGTGGCTGCGGCTGGCCCTGCTGACCGTGCTGGGCAGGCGCACGCCGGTGCGCGTCGCCGCCGAACGGCTGGCCGACCACGCCCGCGCGCTGGCCCGCCGCGCGGTCACCCGGCACCTGATGACGCTCGCGCTGCCCGGCGGCGAACTGCTCGACCTGGCCGAGGACCTGCGCGCCACCTTCCCGCCGCTGCTGGCCGAACTGGTCGACCCGGACCTGCTGGCGCTGCTGCGCACGGTCGACCCGACCCCGGACAGCCTGCTCGACACGGCCGCCCGCGACTGGGCCGACCTGCCGGACCGGATGCACTACATCGCCGACATGTTCCGCTGCCACGCGCAGCGGGCCGACCTGCTCGACCCGCCGTTCACCCCGGAGCAGGTCGCCGCCCTCACCGCCGGGCGCCTCCCGACCGGCCAACTCTGACCCCGACCACCGTTCCGCCCACCGGCGGATCGCCCCTCCCCGCGCGGGGGTTCGCCCCACTCCCCCACCCGGTGGCCGACCCGACGTCCCGGTTGCGGGGGGGGCGGGCCGGCCGCCGACGATGGGGGGCGGGCCCCCCCCCGGCCCGCCCCCCCGCCCCCAGGGGGGGCGCCCGACCCCGGGGCCCGCGGGGGGTGCCCCCCCACCCCCCCCCCGCGGGCCCCCCCCTCCGCCGGGTTGGGGGGGGGGGGGGGCGGGCCGCCGACTATGGGGCGGGCGCCGACCGCCGGCCCGCGCCCGATCCCCATGGTGGCCGGCCCTACCCGGTGCCGACGGTGGCGACCGCGCTGGTGTGCGTGCCGTCGTTCTTCACCCGGCGGCGGTCGAGCCGCCGGGAGGGCGGCGCGTTCGTGGCGGCCTCCGTGCTCTGCACGACCTGGCCGGTCACCACCCGCTGGTGACCGTCACACCGCGCACGCCAGCGGCCCGCCGTGGTAGGCCACGGCGTCGCCGAACGCGGCCACGACGTCCAGCTCGCGCCCGGCCGCGTCGGCGTAGGCGCGGTGCAGGTTGAGCACCAGCCGTTCCGCGTCGGGCAGGTCGGCGAACTCGCCCAGGTCCGCCTCCCGCGCCGCCTGCAACGGGGTCAGCCCCCGCTCCATGCCCGCCTCGGCGGTGGCCAGCACGAACCGGTAGTAACGCGCGTGGGTGTCGAGCACGGCGTCGAACTCCGCGCCGGTGACCAGCGGGCCGTGGCCGGGCACGACGTGCTCGGGGCGGAACGCGCGCAGCCAGTCCAGCGACCGCAGCGCGCCCTCGGCGGAACCCATCACGATCAGCGGCGTGACCCGGTTGAACACCAGGTCGCCGGCGAACAGGACGCGGTCCTGCGGCAGCCACGCGACCGCGTCGCCCGCCGTGTGCGCCGGGTGACCGGGGTGGCGCACGATCACCGGCTTGTCCCCGGCGTGCAGGGTCAGCTCGTCGCGGAACGTGACCGTCGGCGGGCGCACGGCGTCCACGCCCCAGTCCGGAGTCGGCGACCACAGCGGCGGGGTGTCGGCCAGCAGGAAGTCGGCGAGGATGCCCTGGCGGGTCAGCTCGTGCGCGACGATCGCGGTCGAGTCGGGCAGCAGGGCGTTGCCGTACACGTGATCGCCGTGCAGGTGGGTGTTCACGGCCGACCGGATCGGCGCGCAGTCGGTGGCGTCGCGCACGGCGTCGAGGAACAGCCGCGTGCGGCGGCGGGTGGCGCAGGTGTCGACGAGCACGACGTCGCCCCCGGCGTGCACCGCGCCCGCGTTGTTGATCCACCACGTGCCGTCCGGCTGGACCCAGGCGTGCACGCCCGGCGCCAGCTCGCACAGGCTCGGTTCCGTCGTCATGATCGGCAATCTAGCGCCCAGCCGCGCACACCCATCACCCGAACGGGGAGAGTGGGCGTCGGCCCCGGCCGTGGCCCTGCGGGTCCGCCGACCCCGACCTACCCGTGGCCGGGCCGGGCCGGATCTGTCCTACGGCGCGTTGGGCAAGGAAGACCTCTCCGGGCTGCGGCAGCCGTCGATGATGGGCGTGCTGGAGTCGTGGGCGCGTGGGTTTCGGCGTTCATCGGCGCGGGCCTGATCGTCTCGGTGCTCGGGCCGTTGTACTGGCCCGCGCGGCACGACGAGACGTTGCCGATGAAGGCGGTCTCCGGGTTCCACCCCGACTTCGTCGGCTCGACCGTGTGGTGGGGCGACCCCGAGCGTTCGTGGGGACTGTCCACGTTGGAGGGTGGCGACGTGATGCCGGTCGGCAACGGCGTGGTGCTGATCGGGATGAGCGAGCGGTCGTCGCGCCAGGCCATCACCCAGCTCGCAGCCATTCTGTTCGAGCGCGGCGCCGCCGAGCGCGTGATCGTGGCGGGCATGCCGAAGCCGCGCGCGGCCATGCGCCTGGACACGGTGTTCACCTTCGCCGACCGCGACTGCGTGACGACGTTCCCGAACATCGTGCACGGCATCCACACGTTCACCCTGCGCCCCGGCGACCCGATCGAGGTCACCGTGGAGAAGCTGTCGTTCGTCGACGTGGTCGCCGACGCGCTGAACCTGCCGGGGCTGCGCGTCGTGGAGACGGGCGGCGACGCCTACGCCGCCAGTGGGACAGCGGCAACACCGGTGGACTGCTGAGCGGCCCCCGTCCCGCCGGCGCACCACCGTCGTTGATCCGCTTCGCCGCTTTCGGTAAAGAGGAGTGGTGGGTGACAACAGCGGTCACGGGGGGTCGCGCGATGTCCTGGTCGGCGTGCTGGGCGAGGTCGAGGTCCGGCTGAACGGCGTGCCGGTGCCGCTGGGGCACGCCCGGCAGCGGTCGGTGCTCGGGGCGCTGCTGGTGGACCGCAACCGTCCGGTGCCGGCGGACACCCTGGTCGACCGGGTGTGGGGCGGGCGGACACCGGGGCGGGCGCGGGCGGCGTTGCGCACCTACCTGTCCAACCTGCGGCGGGCGCTGGCGCCGACCCCGATCACGATCACCCGCCGGGACACCGGCTACGTCGTCACCGTCGACCCGGACACCGTGGACGTGGACCGCTTCGCCCGCCTGCACGCCCGGGCGCGCGACACCGACGACCCCGAGCAGGCCCTGGCGCTGGTCGAGCGGGCGTTGGCGCTGTGGCGGGGAGAGCCGCTGGCCGAGAGCGACACGCCCTGGGCCCGGTCGGTGCGGGAGCGATTACGGCTCGACCGCGCCGCCGCCGAGGCCGACCGCGTCGACTGGGCGCTGGCGTGCGGCCGGCACCGCGACCTGATCCCGGCGCTGACCGCGCGGGCCGCCGAAGACCCGTTGGACGAGCGCGTGACGGCCCGGCTGATGCTCGCGCTGTACCGCGAGGGTCGCCAGGCCGACGCCCTGGAGCACTACCGGCGGCTGCGCACGAGCCTGGCGCGGGAGCTGGGCGTGGACCCCGGCGCCGAACTGCAACGCCTGCACCAGCGCATCCTCACCACCGAGCCCGTCGCCGCCCCGGGCGACACCCGCACACCGGTCCCCCGCCAACTCCCGGCCGCGCCCGCGCCGTTCGTGGGCCGCCTGGACGAGCTGGACCGCCTCGACACCGCGCTCAAGGTCGCCGACCACGCCGCCACCGTGCTGATCTCCGCGATCGGCGGCGCGGGCGGCATCGGCAAGACGTGGCTGGCGCTGCACTGGGCGCACGCGCACCGCGACCGCTTCCCCGACGGGCAGCTCTTCGCCGACCTGAACGGCTTCGGCCCCACCGGCGACCGCGTCACGCCCGCCGCGGTGCTGCGCAACTTCCTCGACGCCCTCGGCGTGGACCCGCGACGCCGCCCCGCCGACCCGGACGCGCAGGCCGCGTTGTTCCGCAGCCTCGTCGCGGGCCGGCGCGTGCTGCTGGTGCTGGACAACGCCGCCGACACCGACCAGGTCACCCCGCTGCTGCCGGGCAGCGAGACGTGCACCGTCCTGGTCACCAGCCGCAACCACCTGCCCGGCCTGATCAGCGGCCACGGCGCGCACCACCTCGCGCTGGACGTGCTGCCGATCGCCGACGCCCGCGCCCTGCTCACCGCCCGCCTCGGCGTGGACCGGGTCGAGAGCGAGGCCAAGGCCGTGGACGACCTGATCAAGCTCAGCGGCGGCTTCCCGCTGGCGTTGAGCGTCGTCGCCGCCCACGCCCACACCCGGCCCCGGCTGCCGCTGGCCGTGCTCGCCGCCGAGCTGCGCGACCTCGGCCTGGACGCGCTCGACACCGGCGACCCGACCGCCAGCCTGCCCGCCGTGCTGTCCTGGTCCGTGCGCGCCCTGCCCGACGACCGGCGCGAGGTCTTCGCCCTGCTCGGCATCGCCCCCGGAGCCGACACCGACCTGTTCGCCGCCGCCGCCCTCACCGGCCTGCCCGTGCCGGACACGCGCCGCGCGCTGCTCGCCCTCGAAGACGCCTCGCTGCTGCACCGCGACGCGCAGGGCCGCTACGGCATGCACGAGCTGATCCGCGCCTACGCCGCCGACACCGCCCGCGACCTGCCCGATCCGACGCGGCACGCGGCCCTGACCAGGGTCGTGGACTTCTACCTGCACACCGCCGCCGCGGCCGACCGCCTCCTGGAACCCGACCGGCAACCGGTCGCGTTGCCGCCGCCGAGCGTCCCCGCGCGGCCACCGGCCGACCTGCCGGAGGCGATGGCGTGGCTGGACGCCGAGCACGCCAACGTCCTGGCCCCCCAACCGGTCGCCGCCGCCCCGGGGCGGCGCGACGTCGTGTGGCAACTGGCGTGGACCCTCTACACGTTCCACTACCGGCGCGGGCACACCCACGAGAACCTGGCGCTCTGGCAGGCGGCGCTCGCCGCGAGCCTGCCCGACCCGCCCGCCCTCGTGCACCGCCACCTCGGCGTCTCCCACGCCTACCTCGGCCACCACGACCGGGCGACCGACCACCTGCACCGGGCACTCGCCGTGGCCGAACGGCAGGGCGACCCGACCGAGCAGGCCAACACCCACCGCCAGCTCGCGTGGACCTGGGAACGCCGCGGCGACGACCGGCGGGCCATGGCCCACGCCCGCGCGGCCCTGGACCTCTACCGCGCGCTCGACCAGACCGTCGGCGAGGTCCGCGCGCTCAACCAGGTCGGCTGGTACGCCGTCCGCCTGGGCGACTACGACACCGCCCGCGAGCACTGCCTGGCCGCCCTGACCGCCAACCGCCGCCACCACAGCACCGCCAGCGAGGCCGACATCCACCACAGCCTCGGCTGGATCGAGCACCACGCCGGCCGCCACCGGCAGGCCGTCGGGCACTACGAGCGGGCACTGGCCCTGTTCCGCGACCTGGGCGACGCCGTCGGCGTGGCCGGCACCCTCGACCACCTGGCCGAGCCCCACGCCGCCCTCGGCCACACCGACCGGGCCCGCGCGGCCTGGCAGGAAGCGCTGGAGCTGTACCGCGACCAGGGCCGCGCCGCCGACGTCGACCGCGTCCGGCGACGCCTGGGCGACCTCGGCACGACCTGACCGCGCCCCGGACCGTCCGCCACGACGACCCGGGACGCGCCGGCCGCTAGTTCAGCGGCTCCACCCAGATGTTGCGGAACCGCACGTTCTCACCGGGATCCCCGTGGTCCTGCAACCGCAGCGGACCCGTGCTCGGCCCCTCCGCCGCGCCACCGCCGGTCGGCCCGTCGATCGCGAAGTCCTGGTGCACGGTGACCCCGTTCCACACCACGGTGACGCGCGCGTTCTCCGTCTTCACGCCCGAGCCGTCGTACCGCGCGGCCCGGAACGTGATGTCGTAGGTCTGCCACGTCTGCGGCGCCGTGCCCGCGTTCGGCGACGCCGCCCGCTTCAGGTAGATGCTCGCCGCGTCGTCGGCCGCCAACGGCTGCTTGCCGTAGCTGTCCAGGATCTGCACCTCGTAGCGGTCCTGGAGGTAGACGCCGCTGTTGGCGCGCTGCTGCCCGGTGACGTTGGACGGCAGGTTCGGCAGCCAGAACTCCAGGTGCAGCCGGAAGTCGCCGAACACCTGCCGGCTGCGGATGTCCCCGCCCAACGCCTCCATCGACCCGTTCGCCACCGGCCACGACGGCGCGCTGCCGTCGGCGTTGCGCCACTGCTCCGTGCCGCCGCCGTTGTAGAGCACGACCCGTTGCGCCGGCGTGACCGTCAGGTAGTCCAGGTTCACGTGCCCGATGTCGCCGCTGTCGACCCGGTAGGCGATCGTGTTCGCCCCCGCCCGCAACGTCAACGACTCGGTGTGCGTCGCCCACGTGTCCCAGTTGCCCGTGTCCGCCAACGCGACCTGCCGCACCTTGGCGCCGTTGACGTGCACGCTGACGGTCTTCGTCCCCGACGACGGGTTCGGCCCGTTGCTGTACCGCAACCCGACCGTGTGCGCCCCCGCCGCCGACGCGTTCACCGCGAACCGGGTGGTCGCACCCTGCGTGCCGTACCCGTCCACGAACCCCGCGCCCGAGTAGCCGGTGTGATCGGTGTTGACCCCCGCGCCACCGGACAGCGCCGCGCTCTCCGCCTCCAACAACTGCGTCGGCGACGGCGCGCTGCCGACCAGGTTGTTCACCGTGTACCAGGCTTCGGTGCTCCACAACGGCACCCCGGTGCTCGACGTGAACGGCCGCGGCGACCGCAGGTGCACCACCCGCCCGGCCTTGAGCCCGTCCAGCTTCAACGTGACTTTCCGCCCGTCCGCCGACAGGGCCGCCGACGCCACCCGCAGGCTCTCCTGGTCCACCTTGGGGCCGCCGTAGGACGGCGTCGCCGCGTACCGCCACTGCGTCGCCCGATAACGACCGGCCAACCCCGCCGCCGTCTCCGCCGACAACGGCTGCGTGTACTCCAACTCGAACCCGCCCGCGATCGCCCGCACCGCCAGCAGGTCGAACGTGCGGCCGCCGTTCGGCGTCAGCTTCTGCAACCCGTACAGCAGCTTGCCGTCCTGGCCCCAGTTCCCGCCGTCGCCGATGCCGCCGACGTAGATCGCGCCGTCCGGGCCGAGGCTGATCCGGTTCACCCCGGCCTCCAGGCCCTGCGTCAGCCGGAACACCGCACCCTGGTACTCCCCGTTGACCTTCTCCAGGAACGCCCGCTGAAGGCCGCCGTACGTGACGTCGCCGAACACCATCTGCCCCGCGTACGGGCCCGTCGTCAGGTGCAACGGCGTGCTGGGCGAGTTCGCGATCTCGTTCTGCGGCAACCACAGCACCGGAGCCGTGACCGGGTTCGCGTCGAACGGCCCGGCCGGGTTCGTGTAGTGGTTGAAGAACCGGTCCTGCTTGACGTGCACCAACTTCGACGCGGGCAACCAACCGCCCTGGTTGTCGGTGACGAACATGCCGCCCTCCGGCCCCCACCCGATCCCGTTGGGCGTGCGCAGGCCACCGGCCAGGTACGTGACCTGCCCGGTGGAGCGGTTCACCTTCACCGTCGTCCCCCGGTTGACCGCCGGCTGCGGGTTCGTCGTCGCCCCACCGGTGTTGATCGCCACCGAGAGGTTCAGGTAGAAGAACCCGTCCTGGTACAGCAACCCGAACGCGAACTCGTGGAAGTTCCCGCCGTACGGCCACGTCGCCACCGCCCGCGACTGGTCCACCACATCGTCGCCGTTGGTGTCCGTCAGCTCGGTGAGCTGGTGCTTCTGCGACACGTAGAGCCGACCGTCGAGCGCCTTCACCCCCATCGGCTCCCGCAGGTTCGTCGCGATCCGCTTCGTCGTGACCCGATCCGGCGACGTCGCCCCCGTGACGTTCCCGAGCACCCACAACTCGCCGGTGTCCGTGCTCTTGCCGTCCCAGGTCGCGATCACCAACCGGCCGTCCGGCAACCAATCCATCGCACTGACCCGCGGCTGGAACCCCGACGGGCGCAGGTTGGTCACCGTGAAGTCCGGGTGCACCGCGTTGAGCGGCAACCCGTCACCGGGCGAATCACCGGTCGTCGCGCAGTCCTTCCGGCCGGGGGCCGTCACCCGGACCACCCCGGCATCCGTGCTCAGGGCGGAGTTCGGCACCACCGAGAACCCCGACGCCCCCGGCGGCTTCCACTGCAAAGTCAGCTGCTGACCACCGTCCCGCTCGAAGTGATCGATCAACAACGAGTGGTACCCGGCCGACAGGTTGACCGTCCCGTCCTTCGGATCCGGCCCGTGCAACCCGTCGTGATCCACCACCACGGTGCCGTCGACGCTCAGCCGAGACCCGTCGTCACTGAGCACCCGAAACGTGTACGCGCCCGCCTGCGTGACGTTGATGTTGCCCGTGACCTGCACGACGAACCGATCGGCGAACCCGAACTGCTCCGTCGTCGTCCAGTCGATCGTGGGCATGAGCTTGTCGACGTTGGGCGTCTGCGCGGGCTTCAACGTGCAGAGCCGATCCAACCCGACCTGCACGTCGAACACCCTCAAGGTGACCCCGGGCTCCTGCGGAGGAACCACATCACTGCGCGGATCCGCCACCGCCGGCGTCGCGCCGATCACCAAAGATGCCGCTAAGAGCCCAAACCCCGAGGTCCGCGTCCATCGCGCTGTCCATCTCATATCCATGCTCCTGGCAGGGACAGGGACGACCACGCCGTGACCGACGTCGTCGTCGCACGGTTTTGCAGGGAGCCTGAACGCTACGAGCCCCTGACCAGGCAAGTCCAGAACTTTCGTCAAATCTGACCGAACTTTTGTCCAGTTCAAGCATAAGTCGCCCCACCCGCCACCTTGATCAACCACCCCCACCACCCCCCACCCCGCCACCACCCGACCCATGATCCACTCACACTTCCGCTACCAGCAAAAACCCACCCACAACCCCAACAACCGACCCCGATTTGGACCACGGAAGACGATCATGTAATCTATGCACACACCACGGCGAGAGCCGAGTCCGGGTGGCGGAATGGCAGACGCGCTAGCTTGAGGTGCTAGTCCCCGCAAGGGGGTGGGGGTTCAAGTCCCCCCTCGGACACATCAATTGCCCCACGAAGCTTTCCCTGAGTCTATCAGGAGGCGGCGTGGGGCTTTGTGTTTTCGCAGGTTGCTCCGGCTGGTGTGACGGACTGCCACCTCTGCGGCTCGAGGCACGTCGTAGGGGTGCGGTCGGTGCCGGCAGTGTCCGGCATCGCCTGACGCCTCGTCTCCGCTTCTGCCGCTCCCCCGCACTGTCGGTTCGCGCGGCGTCGCGTCTTCCTTCCATGTCGGATCGGACGGTGTCCGTCGATCGAATGACGTTGCCGGTGGCGAGGGACATCCGGTCCTGTGGTGGTTGGCGGCGTGATGGCGCGCGGTGCGGGGTTCGCTTTCGGGTCCGCTGACCTGCGTGTCGGGTACGGCGTGTCCTGGACCGGGCAGTGTCTGGTGGCTCGGCGGGCGTGCCGGGAGGGCTGGTCTCCGGGACATCCGGCTCGGGTTTTAGGTGCAGGACGAGTTGGTCGGCGCCGGACTGACGTTGTGCCGCCGTGGCGGTGCGTCCGCGCGGCCTTCTCGTTCGCGGTGGGCTGGTGCCCCGGTCGACGAGGGTGATGCCGGTGGTGTCGCAGAGGAAGACGAGGTCGAGTTCGCGGACGAGTCGGATGGTCTGCTCGGGGGTGGGGTCGGTGGTGATACCCGCCTCGATGAGGTGTTTGCCGATGCGGGTGAGTAGTTGGTCCTCGCGCAGGTAGAGGTTGCGCGGCGCGTTCTCGGGACGGGTGCGGGCGCTGATGTGTCCATGGCGGCAGCGGTAGGCGGGCCGGTCGTGGACGCGGTGGGAGTCCAGACGTCGACCGCACAGCCCGCACCGAAGCCTTCCGGACAGTACGTAGACGTGTTTCCCGTGCTCGGTGTCGCGGTGCTCAGTGTCAACGGTCTGGGCGGTGAGGAAGTCGTGCTCGGACACCAGTGGCGTGTGGGCGATGCCGGTGGAGACGGCCCAGTCGTGGCGGTCGTTGCGGACACTGGCGCGCCGGCCTGTCGCCGAACGTTGGGCGCGGTCGGCGCTGGTGCGGTTCCACACTTGGCGCCCGGTGTAGCGGGGGTTGCGCAGGATCTCGGCGACGCTGCGCAGCGACCAGCCGTGGTCGGAGCGGTGCGGGTTGCGGTCCGGGTCGGTGCCGGAGGGTCCCACGGTCGTCTGTTCGTTGAGGTGGCGGGCGATGCGGGCGGTGCTGTGCCCGGCCAGGCGTAACGCGAAGATCAGTTTCACGGTGGGCGCGGTGGCGGGGTCGGGTTCCAGGCGCTGTTGCCGCACGCCGCGGCGCGCGAGGGCACGATTGGGGTGGGCTCCCGCGTCGACGAGGCGGTAGCCGTACGGTGGCCGGCCACCGAGGTAGCGGCCCTGCTCGACGGTCTGCATCCGCATGGCGATCGTGACCCGGTGCCGAGAACGGACCACCTCGGCCTGCGAGCGGGCCGCGAGCACCGTGAGCAGCGCCTCGTGCAGAGGACTGCCGAACCGCACGAGACCACCCGCCTCCGGCAGCCACAGCTGCACGCCGTGCCGTTCCAGCACCACGCGCAGGGCATCGAGTTGGGCGTTGTCGAAGAAGGCCCGTTCGTACTCGCCGACCACGACCGCGTCGACCCGGTTGGCAGGATCGGCGATCGCGCGGAGCAGGGCTGCGGCCTGGGGTCGTTGTGGCCAGGGCACCTGGCGGGAGCAGGCGGTCTCGAAGTACTCGCCGACGATCGTGCCGTGCCCGGCGGTGAGCCTGCGGGCGACGTCGAACTGCCACGCCCGTGAGGTGCGCGGATCCTGATGCTCGGCGGTCGAGGCCCGACCGTAGAACAGGAACTTCAACACCCCGGCCGGGGCGGCGTCCAGGGCGGGAATGCCCGGTGGGATGGTGGCGGCGATCCACTCGGCCAGCGTCGCAGGCCGGAAAGGGGCGGACACGGTCATCGACGGTCGGTCCTTGGTGTCGGAGAGTGAGATGCGTGCCGAGGTGACGCGGCACCACCGCCGCAGTGACGGTGTCCGACAGCGCCTCATGCCGGATTCACCCACAGGGAGCAGTTGACGACAGCAGGACCCATAGGCATCGCCCACCATCTGGGTGACGCGCTTCGACGGCCCGCCCTCTCCGTAGTCCTGCTCCCCTTCTCAGGGGAAGGGGGCCCGCTTCGCACGTAAGCACGGACAGGACACCACTCGGCCGGGTTGACTCTGGGTTGACTCAACTTGAAGCAAAGAGAACACGGCCTGTTTACGGATACATACCGAATGCACACAGACGGTAGTGACCATGTCATCACCCCCAGGGCACGGTCCAGCCACATCGCGGGTTATACCGATCCGATCAATCAGATTGACAAAAGTGCAATACCGTGATTGGGAATGATGGACATGAGCTACATGCGACGACATTCGGGTGAAAATCCGTTGGGCCAGCCGTATGCCCGGTGACCGGAACATATAGTCGCCGCGTGTCATCCGAGCCCGTTGCCGCCCAGCCGGTCGCTGTCGAGCCGACTTCGACGGACGTGACGGCGGCTGAGCTGCTCAAAGCGGTTCCCCAGCTGGACGACTCCGGCGCCAACACGGCCGACCGCTACGACTGGCAGGCGGCGATGGCGGCGGCAGACGGCCTGGCTCTGTACCGCGATGCCCTGGGAGATGACGGGCGACTACGGCCAGACTGTCAGGACCAGGTATTGTGCGAATGGCAGGAAGACTGGGTCCTACTGTCGGGCGACGACGTCGAGTTGGTGTCGGGCAAGCACCGCGACCCCTCAGCCGGGGCCTACACCACGATCAACAAGCTCGCCGACGATGGCGGCCTGGCACACCTGTTCAACCGATGGGCCGCCATGAAGGAAACGCCGTCGTGTCGACTGGTGACCTCCGGCGGTCTCGGCAACGGTCGACCTCAGCAGCTGCTGACTGCCGCCGAGCACTTCCGAGGGATGCGCGCTACCGGGAAACCGGTAATCACGAGCCCTGAGCATGCCAACGTCGTCGCCGACTTGCGTGAGTCCATCACCACTCACTGCGAGCACACTAAGAAAAGGTGGACGGGGAGGGATTCGTCGGGCAACGTCGTGTCCCACCCGGTCGCCGAGCAGGAGCGCAACAACGAGGTCGCCCGCTTCCTGGCCGCTCTCACTATTGCCGAGAAACGAGTCCAGCGCGATCACGTCGGCTACGCCGCTCCGGGCATGTACGTCCAGCCGGTGCTCGATCGGATGGGTGCCACCTGCTCGCCGGGAGCGGTATGGGAAGCGGTGTTGACCGTGTTCCGTGCCCGGATGAAGGCCAGAGGACCGCTGCCGGCCGGTGAGTTGCCGATCGTCCTGCAGCGCGGTGCCACTTCCTCGACGATCCCACCAGAGATGCAGCGAACGATCGCAGCACGCACCGTGACGATGAGCGACATCGAGGTGGCCATCAGCACCGCCTTGATGATCCCCGGTGGATACGAACCCCTGCCGCGGATGCCGTTGACTTCCCGTCTGGCGGTCAAGATGAACGCTGGTGGCTGCTCGGACAACGCCGTGGAACGCGCCCTGAGCCTACGGGGCGACTACCAGGACTACTGGCGTGACCGCGAAAGCGGCGAGGCAACGGCCCGAGTGGAACGCAAGCGGTTCGAGCGGCTGCTCCAGAGGATCAGTGATCACGCCACTGAGTCCGCTCAACCTCAAGGGGTGGCCCTATGGCGTCGCCTGCAGGTGGAGGTGGACGCTCTTGAAGACAAGCTGCTCACGGGTATGGATTCCGACCTCGCGCTGGGCGGAATCTGCGACCTGGCGGGTCGCTGCAAGGTGTGGTTCGGACCGCGGTTCGACGTCGACGCCGTCATCGACCGCCTGCGCGCCGAACGGGAGGCCGGGTCATGACCGACCTGGACCAAACCGAGCTGGCGCTACTGCGCGAGGACCTCGCCTACCACCAAGCTCGGGTCCTGCTGTTGGTCACAGCCGTCTCCAACACCACGGGCCACGCCAGAAAACTCGACGGTCTGACCAAGCTGGCCAAACTGGACTTCCTACTGCGCTACCCGGCCCTGGCACCCGAGGTACTCGACCGCCTCAACGCACGGGACCCACGCCTGCACCTGGCCCCCGAAGACATCGCCACCCCCACCGACGTCGAAGCCCCGATGACACGCTACAAGTACGGCCCCTGGGACGATCGGTACTACGCCATCCTCGGCGCATTGATCGGCCGCGGGCTCCTGCGTTACACCTCCGCTCGCAAGGGCAGCGTGGCCGTCACGCCCACCGCCGCTGGAAGGCGCCTGGCGGAGCAACTGACAGCGGGCAACCAGTGGGCCGAGATCGCCGAACGCGGCGAAGCGATCGCCGAAGCCTCCACCGGCATGACCGGCAACGCGTTGAAAGACCTCATCTACCAACGATTGGCTGATCTGATGGACCGCCCACACCGGCAGGTGATCCGGTGACCGTCCGCTTCCGCATCGACGCCGTGGGCCTGACCACCACCGACGGTCCCGTCGAGTACCAGTTCACCTCCGACCTCACCGTCCTGGCCGGTCCCACCGGCGTCGGCAAGACCACCCTGCTGGAGCTGATCAAGTTCGGGTTCGGCACCGATGCCATCCTGGCGCCGGTGGCGGTCAACCACATCGAGTCCGTCAGCCTCGATGTATGGATCGGTGACGAACGACTGCGACTGACCCGCAGCCTGGACAAGGCCAAACGCGGAACAGTCCGCGTCACCGACCTGATCACCGAGGAACGCCGACCCGACCACCACATCGGCGACAAACGCCAGCCTTCCCTGAACACCCTCCTGATGGAGTGCTTGGGTCTACCCGACGACATGCGCGCCGCCGCAGGCGGCAACAGCACACGCGAGGGTGCCCGCATCACCTTCGCCGACATCCTGACCTACCTCTACATCCCTCAAAGCCAGATCAACCGCGACATCGCCCACAGCCAGGAGAACTACCGGGAACCCAAGCGCAGAGCGGTCTTCGAGCTCCTGTTCGGACTGACCGATGCCGAGATCCTCGCTCTACGCTCGACGATCAGCAGACTCAAAGGTGAGATCGAGACTGCGGACACCCAGCACAGCACCGTGGTGCAGTTCCTCCGGGACAGCGGTACCAGCGGCCGGGAACAAGCCCAACTCGAGTTCGACCTCGCCGAGGCGGCCCAGGCGGAAGCCGAAGACCAGCTCGCCAAGCTGCGCGAATCCCTCGACCCGGTTTCCGACCGGGAGACCCGGACGTTGCGCGATCTGCTCACCGATGCAGAACGCGGCCTAGCCGATACCCGCGCCGCACATACCGATCTGGCACGCCGTCACGCCGAGTACACGGCGGAGCATCGCCGCGTACAGGCCGACCTCGACCGCCTGAACCGCATGCGTGAAGCAGGACAGCGCCTGGCCGACATCGAGTTCACCGTCTGCCCGCGCTGCATGCAGTCGCTGCGACAGCGAACCGCACCCGCCAATGCCTGCAGGTTGTGCCTCCAGGATGATCCGGTTTCGGCGAACCAGGAGCTGGACCAGTACGAGATCCGTCAGCTCACCGAGCAGTTGACCGAGATGGAGGAGCAGCTCGCCGCGCTGACGGCTCAGCAGGACGCCGTCACCGGCGCGATCGCCGAACGCGAGCGGCTCATCACGCACCTCAACGAGATTCTGGAGAGGCGGACCGCGGAACGGATCACCCCGCGCCTGCAAGCTTTCAGCGACGCCTCCCAACAAGTGGCCAAGGCCCGGGCAGACCAGGAACACTGGGAGTCGATCCTGCGACAGTGGGATCAGGTCGCGGACTTGGAAGCCGCTACCAACGCCCTGCGTGTACAACGCGAGACCGCACTCAGCCGCCTCGAACAGGCTCAATCCGTTCTGGAGCAGCGCCGCACTTCCCTCATCGCCGAGATGAGCGAGGAGTTCGATGCGACTGTCCGAGCCATGAGGATCCCGACCATCGTCACCGCCGCCATCGACGACCGGAAGTATCTCCCGGTCATCAACGGGCAAGTCTTCTCCGCGAACAACCAACTCTCCGGCGGAGTAACGACTGCCACCCAGGTCGCTTACTGGTGCTCTCTGCTTGCCGTCGCCATGCGCCACTCCGAGACCGCCTACCCAGCCTTTCTGCTCATCGACAGCCCTCGGCTCGCGTTGAACACCGCAACCAACCTCACAGAGGCCACCTACCGCAGACTGACCACTCAGGTCGGCGTGTTGCCGGGGCGACTCCAGGTCATCATCGCCGACAATGAACTGCCCGATACCTATCATAATCACTACGCTCAGATCGTTTTCGACTACGACCACCCCACCGTTTCCACTATCGAGCATCCCGGTCCTGCAAGAGTGACCACCATCCACGGTGAGATCGATGAAGCGGACGACGCCTGAAGCCAGCGGAACTGACTCACAGCCACACGGACATGCAGCGCCGGGATCGCAGTACGGCCTTCCTCATCGATGAGAGAATCGCAGCTCGGCTAACGCGAACGGGGTCCGTACCGATAGTCGCCGTGTTCGCTGTGTCTTCCCCGTAGTGAGGTCGTTCTGTGGGATTGTCTCCGCGTCGTGCCCGTGCCCGCCGCGTCCTCCTGGCTGAACTGCGACAACATCCTTTGCGTGTCGTACGGCGTTCGATTGCCGCGTTGACTCACCATCTGCGGCGTCCCGGACCGCCAGCGCGCGCGTTGGTCGCCCTCTGCCTGTCAGGGTGGCGGCTTTCCTCGAGGTGGCTGCCCCGCTGGTTACCTACCGTCTTGTTCGTCCTGACCATGGCGGTGGTCGCGGTGGTGGGCGCGGGATGGTTCGCGGCGCCGGGCGGTCCGGACCGGGGGCTGCCGTCGACGTGCGATCCCGGCACGTTCCGGGGTGCGGAGGTGGACCTGCGGGTGCGGGTGGCGGTGGCCGGGCTGGACTACCCGCGGATCACCAGCGATGTGCGGATCACGGTCCCGCGCACGGTGCCCGGGACGGAGAGCCTGCTGGCCGGCTCCGCGAGCGGGCACGGCCGCACCGCGTTCGCGTGCCTGCTGGGGCCGGACCGGTCGCCGTTCGAGGTGCGGGACTCGCCGCCCGGTGTCGTCCTGCGCGACGGGGCCGTGGTCGTCACCCACCGGTCGACCACGGACGTCGTGCACCAGTCCACCGCCTGGGCCGACTTCACCAGCGTCGAGGTCGATACGACCGGTCGGCCGTGGCGGCTGGCCGTCGACTCCCCGGCCGGACTGCGGTTCGCCGCCTGGGAGGTCACGCTGACCGCCCCGCACGGGTGGCTGTCCGCACCACGACCGTGGCAGTCGGCCGAGCTGGACGGGTCGGAGCTGCGGTGGCCTCGGTCCGTGCCGGCCGCTTCCCGCGACGGCGCGATGACGGCTTCGTCGGACTACCGGGTGGTGTCGGCCGAGCTGCGTCCGGACACGCGCAGCACCGTCACCACGCGGGCTGCCGACCGCGTGCACAAGCCCTTCGCCTGGGGCGCGTACTGGCTGTCGGCGCTGGCCTTCTGCCTGGTCGTGCGGTGGCACGTCCGCGCGCCGCGGGGACCGGCCGCGTCGTTCGAGTCGGTGTCCGCCCGCCGTGCCCGCCGGGCGGTCCGCCCGCTGCCCTATCTCGTGGTGTTGGCGGGCGCGCAGGCCGTGACCGATGCCGTGCTGCCCGCCAATGCCCCCGCCTGGCCGGTGATCGCCTGGGGCGCGGATGTCGTCCTGCTGGTGCTGCTCGCCTCGGCGGCGCTGCTGTGGTGGCTGCCCCGGACGGCGGTGGTGGTGCTGTTCGCCCTCGGTGCCGCCGCGTTGGCCCTCACCGTTCCGGGCCGGTCGGCCGGGCGCAGTTGGCTGACCGACGCCGCAGCCGCCACCACGGCCTTCACCATCAGCCTGGTGCTGGTGGTGGGTGTGGGCAAGGCGCTGCTGGTGCTGCTGCGCCGCCGCAGGGACACGCCCCGGTGGCTGTGGTGGGTCGGAGCGGTGTCGGCGGCCGTGCTGATCCTAGAGGAGTTGCTGCTCAGGATCGTCAACCGCGAGCGGCAGCAGTGGCTGGACCACCCGCCGCTGTTCCGCGACACCGCGCAGATCTACCGGTACTACCCGCTCGACCTGCTCGACGAGGCGGCGTGGCTGACGCTGCTGATCGCCGCCGTCGCGATCTGGCGGTACTGGGCCGAGCACTGGTTCGAACGCGGGCACCGGTCCCCCGTCGGCGCCGCGATCGTGCTGTTCGCGATCGGTCCGATGTGGTGGGACGTCCCGCTGTGGGGCATCTGGTGGTGGGCCTGGCTTCTGGGGTTCGCCGCCGTCGCGGTGTTCTGGCTGTTGTGGCCCAGGCTGTGGACCCCGGTGCTGGCTCACCCGGCCGTCGACACCGACGACCTGCGCCCCGAACACCTGCGGCACCGGGCGAAGCAGTGGTACGCCGACCGGCCACCACGCGGGCCCGCGCCGTCGCCGGTGCACGTGCTGATCGCGGCCGGTCCGGGCGGCACCCCGACCGCCACCGCGCGCACCGCCCTCCGCCTGGCCGCCCTGCCCGCCTTCATCGCCGGCACCGGCTTGACGATCACCAAGTGGATCACCTACCCGCTGGTGTCGGTCGACCAGCAGGACTCCGTCCTGCTCGGCCTGGTCGACACCATCGCCTGGGAAACCGCCAAGTGGCTCCTGGCTGCGGCGGCCCTCGGCCTGGCGTGGCAGCACCTGCCCGGCAAGCGCGGACCCACCAAGGCCCTATCCCCGGTGCTCGCCTACGCCGCAGCGCCGGTAGCCCTGTTCCTGCTCACCCGCGCCTCCGACGGCGTCCCCGACTGGATCCCCTTGGCCGACGTCGCATTGTTCGCCCTGGTCCTGCTCTTCGTCGCCCTCCGCCTGGACCTCGCCACGCTCGACGACGTGCACGAACACGCACCCCGCTCCGGCCGGCTGCACCGCCTCCTCACCGCCCTCGGCCTGGAAGGACTGCCCCGCTGGCTCATCGAAGGCATCACCCTGGCCGCCGCGGTGCTGGCCATTTGGACCGCCCTCACCGGCGGCGACGCCTCCTTCCCCACCATCGACCCAACCCAACTCACACGCCGATGACCCGGAACACCGGATACCAGACAGGGTGCATACCGCAAATATCAGCGGGTCGATCGGATTGGAGCGATCGACTATGTACGACCAGCCACTTCAGCATCACAGATTTCACCCGATCAGCCGCCAAGAAAATGCGGAAGTCCGCACGAGAAAGAAGGAAGAAACTCGCTCTATTCATCGCCACAGCAACCCCGACAGCGTTTCACTTCTAGACAGGTCACGCACCAATCTATCGAACAGTGCGATTACCGCCATAGCGAAAAGTCGTCGACCGGGAGTCCGCAGAACAGAAAATTCGACTCCAAAACAATAGAAGCCAAGAACATCCACGAAAGGGTACCCACGTGCCCGTTGTTGACGGCAAGAATTACGAACGTCGAGTGATGCGATACTTGACAGAGAAAGACAAATATATTGAATTCGATCTCGATGTCATGATCGCGGACACCACAGGGCAGCGCAAGAGGCAGATCGACATCTGGTTGCCGAAAACGCGCGAGATTGTAGAGTGTAAAAACTATTCAAACGTGGTAGGGATCGAGATCGTCGATGCCATGGTCGGCACCATGGTCGACATAGGCGCAACAGGTGGCCGAATTTTTAGCAGTGCAGGCTTCACAAAACCCGCCCTGAGCAGAGCCGAGAAGGCTTCGATCCGGTGCGAGAAATTGTCCGCACAGGAGGAAATCGGTTATTTCCCCGCCAAGACAGGGGACGGATACTACACCGGCGACTACGTCGACCTGTGCCTTTCCTCAAAGTTTGATTGCGACACTTTTGGTAGAATTAATTACATAGATTGTGACGACAACATCACACCCCTCTGCGTGGGTCGCAGCGTAAATTGGAACAATCCCAAGATGCATGGTTTTATCGCCTATATCATACTGCTGCACATCATCGGCCGACCTCCTTCAAACTGGGTCGTTAAGCAATTCGTTGATGAATACGGCGACTACTTCAAACAAGGTTCGGAGTGGGTATTGGAGGAGCGCGAGGCGTCCACTTTTGCCATTGCGGAGGATTGAGAGTCGAAATATCGACCCGAAGTGACCGGACACTTATAGAGGTTGAATTCGCGTTGGCGAGCGGAACTGGCCCCGTAACAACCCGGCCGCACCGGTGCCGGTGATGCTGGCCGAGGGGTGCAGGACGGATCCGGTGCCCGGTAGTGGGGCGCGGCGGAGGTGGTCGGATACAACTACCCGATTGCTGATTTACCCACCTCGGAATCGGTGCCCGATGTCGACGAGGTGACCGTCGCGGCCGATACGGACCGCGTCGAGCTGCCGCAGGACCTGCAGGCGGAACAGGCGGTGCTCGGCGCGGTGATTACCAGCAAGGACGCCGTCGCCGACGTGGTCGAACTTCTGCGGCATGACGACTTCTACGGGTTCGGTCACAACTTGGTCTCCGACGCGGTGCTGGAACTGTACGGCAGCGGCCAGCCCGGCGGTCCGACTGAGGTGGTGGGGCTGCTGCGGCACAGGAACCTGCTGGAACGGGCGGGCGGCGAGGAGTACGTGCTGTCGCTGCCGGCGAAGGCTCTCAAGGCGGACGCCGTGGTCTCCCACGCCGAGCGGTTCGCCCTGGACACCGGCGCGTCGGTGGTGGTCACCGCCCAACTGTCCACCAACCCCGGTCCCCGGCAGCCGGTGCCACTGCGGCCCAGCCTGGCTGACCTGCGCGACTCGGGCACCATCGCCCACGTCTCGGACCTCGTGCTGCTCAAGAAGTACATCGCCTTGCGCAGGCAGACTGTTCTGCGATGACCCGGACGTTGTGCTCGGCGAGGAGCGCGCAGGCTTGAGCAAGCCGCAATTCCGACCACGGCGATCAACACCGGCGGCCGGTGGTCATCTGACCGGGCGATGGACCGAGATGACGCACCCTCATTTCTGGATTTGGATCTTGGTCGGATCGAGCTTGCCGGTGGCGAGCAGGTAGGCAATGACCAGTAGAACGACGACGGCCCACACCGAGTTGCCCAGTCGGGCGTACTTGTCCACCGAGTCGGCCATGCGGGCGACCAGAGACGCCCAACGGCCGGGCGCCCTGGCCCGTAGAGACGACTCAGGCATCCCTTCCTCGTCAAACGCACCGACCGCGCGGCCTACCCGATGCAGGAAATCAGGGCGGACAGCGCCGGCTACGACCGCGATCGCGTCGCGCAGGACCTGCTGCACATCGGCTGGACAGTTCGGCGTCAAAGAGTCCGTCCGTGCCCCAAACCTGCGGAGATAGTGCGCGCACCCGTGCAGAACCGAAGCCACAGGATGATGGTGGCGCACGAGGTCCATGCGGAGACCTATCGCTTCGAGCGTGCGTGTGGCGCGTTCCAACCGGACGCGTTGCTGACCGAAGGGGTCGACGATGCCGGAGTGTCGGGTGGCGCCTCCCCGCGGACCGTCGCTGGGGTTCAGGCAGCGGTGAAGTGCCACGGCGGCGTCCGCAGCGGGCATACGCACCACCACCAGCCGTTTGAGAAGCAGCGCGACCATCGCTCCCAGTGCGATTCCGCCGAACCACAGCCCCACGTACAGGGCTTGTTGGCCTCCACCCCCGCCGACATCACGGAGACGTTCCGGCGCAAGCGGGAATCCGGTCCCCTCGTCCGGTGATACGAGGGCGGGGCCTGCCATGCCCCAGATGAACGCGACGCCCGTCGTCAGACGCAGCTGGGTGAACAAGTACACCGACCTCAGGAACTCCACGCGTCGGACCACACCGATCTCTCCGCGTGGCAGCAGCAGGACCGGCGGGGTGAACCGCCTTGGGGTCGTCGAGCGACGCGACCAGTACCACAACACGTGGATCAACGACGCCACACCTGCGATCCCGCCGAGCAACAAAATCGAACGAGCGCTCCAGACCGGCATCGTGCGTCCTCGAAGAGTCAACGTGACGATGACGGGAGCAAGAGCGACCGAGGCTGCGACCAAGCCCATCGCCCCGGCGAGCGACAGCACGCTCACTCGGTAGATCACCTCCCCGGTGATCGAACCGACCGCCTTGCGCCGCGATCGGGCCCAGCGTGCCTGACAGGAACGCAACCACGGTCGCAGCGCAGGGTTCGGCACCTCACGCACCTGTGCGTCCTTGACCCTGGGCACGGGCCTGCTCAGGTCGCTGAGCCCATAGGACGTCCATGCCGACAAGGCCAGACCGACGAACACCACGAGAACCGAGACAGGAGTGGACAACAGGGCCCATAAGACGCCGGATACACGCACGGCCATCTCGATACCACACCACAGGGCCATCAGCTGACACACGGCCTCCACCAGCGCACCTCGTACACCCCTTCTCACCAGAGTCGATCACCAGAAAATCGATCACAGCACGTAGGCAACGCAGAAGAGACCTTTGCGCGTGCGGCGGAGTACGAACAGGTTCACCCGTTCGCCCGACCAGAAGGACGAACGATCGACAGATCTTGCGACGGATCCGAACCGCCCATCGACACAAAAACCCTTGCGAGCTTCCGTCGACTCTTCACTTCATGACAGTCCGGCCGCATCGTCGTGCCTCGCTCTACCAGCGGCGATGACTTTCGAGCGGCACACCTGCGGTTACGGGCACTCAAGGCGGCTGGAGTCCCCCTTGTGGTGCGCTTCCACTCGCACAAAACGATCAAGCTCTCGCGCGGTCGTGCCAAGCGGTACTCGTACCCCGGCTGCGATGAAAGCCTTGCCTCGATATCTCGTTCGTTCTGGACCACGTAATCCGGTAGCGTCTCCTGCTCGCCAAAGAGTAAAGCAGATGACCGACTACCGGATGTTCCTCAACGACCAGGACAGCGCTGCGCTGACGCCCGAACAGCTCCAGCTTGCCCGTCAGGCAGCCGATCATGTGACGGTACTGCTCGGCCCTGCGCCGAGCAGCGGTCACACCGTTGTCAAGGGAGGCTTGGGACCGTGCCGGATCTGCGGTAGGACGGCGGAGCTGACGTTCGAGCACGTCCCACCCCGGTCGTCCGGCAACGTACACCGCAGGCGGGCGATCGACCTCGCCACCGATCTCAACTCCCCTGTGGGGCAGATGCCCAAGTCGGGGTGGGTGGCGATGCAGAAGGGCTCCGGTGCATACGCAACCTGCGCTGCGTGCAACTCCTTCGGCGGCACTGCGTACGTCCCCGCGTACAGCGATGCCGTCGCAGCCGTCGTCATCGGACTGCAGCAATGGGCCGGTGACACTGTCGAGAACACAGGTGCACCCGACTTCCTACGACTGCAGGCACAGCGGGCTTTCCGCCCTGGGGCGGTGATCAGGCAGGCGCTGTTCATGCTGATGGCGATGAGCGGAAGCGCTGGCCTGGGGACGTGCTACCCAGTGCTGCGCAGGATCGTGCTCGGCGGGGAACGACTGAGGCTACCGTCTGAGGTCGTGGTACGGCTCTCTCTGGTCATCAGCAGTCGTGTACGGATCCAGCCGATCACGGCGGAGATCAGCCTGTCCGCGATGACCGAGCGGGCGCTGCTGGAGGTGGCTCACACCCCTTTCGCATGGCTCGCCGAGATCGGCCCGAAGAGCGATCGCACCGCGCCGGACGTGTCGAGCTGGACCGAATTCGATCCAGCCGACGACATCGCGATCGATGTCAGGCTGCCGGTCGGGGTCCCTCGTGACGGCGCAACCAGCCGACTACAGGCACTTCTGGTAGTTCCCGCAGGAGCCGCCTGCTCAAGATGCGGCGTCGACATCTCCGTAGCGCCTCGACGCGCCTGGCCTGCTCGACTGTGGGTAGTCGTTCCGGTTGGCATTCGTCTCCGCCAGCAGCGCATGACCGGCTTCGACACCGCGAAGGACGCCTTGGCGGTGCCGAACTTCCTGGAACACACGGCCTACTCGATGACGGGCGTCAAACACCCCTACAGGCGACGAGGACACGCCGGTGGCAGGAACGCGTCGTCACCTCGACCGCGCTCATCAGGCTGCTGACCTCTGTTACCACCGTCGTACCTAAATCTGACTTCGGTTCAGTCGACTCCAGCCTGGGTGCCCTCAGCCGGGTTGTCGAACGCTGCGGGTGCCGAACCTCCACCCACGGCACGTGACTTGCAGCGATGACTGTTCGAGCGGCACAGGGTCGAGAACGACGGCACCCTGGCCGAACTCGGGACTCCGGCCGGCTCCGACTATGACCCGACCGCTGTGGCCACGCGTCCGGGCCTTCGGCGGGACGTGAGTAGGGCAGGCACCATCGTTGGTTACCAGCCGAGGCGGTTGGTTGCGGCGCGGGCGAGGCGTTCCAGCAGGGCCGGGTCCGGTGCGTCGCCGGTGTCGGTCCGACTCACGCTGACCAGGCAGAGGACGCTCTCCTTCCGCGCGATCAGCCACTCTGGGATCGAGGCAGCCTGTTCACCCAGTTCAGCAACCGGGAGCGGGCGGGAGCCGGGAGCCGTGTTGTCGATCAGCTCGACCAGTGCGGATTCATACTCCCGTTCCGCGTCGGGAGCCGATCGAGTGGTGCGCACCTCGACGTGGACCTGACGACCCGGGTCCTCACCGGCGTGTTGCTGCCAGCTGCACATGTCGATGTCGACCGGCACCTCGGCGGATCCGTTGGTCGAGAGGAACAGGGTCCCGAACGGCGCCTGTACCTCTCCGCCGCCCAGGGCAGCCCGTATCTCGTCGACCGTCAACAGGGCGCAGGAGGGAGAGGTCGGCGGGGTGAACGGCGGCACGCTCGCGGTCGACGAGAGCTCGGCGGTGGTCGAGGCGGTGGACTCGACGGTCAATCGCGGGATGCCTCCGTCGTCGGAAGGGCCGCTGTGGCAACCGGAGAGCGCCAAGATCCCGGAAACCGCCAGTACCACCCACATGATCGGGATTCACCTCACTCGGTCGGTCAACGCCCCGGCTGCCACGCACCGTCCCGGAACCGGTATGGCGTCGTCAGGAATTCCCCGATGGTCTCGAACGGCCGCTGGTCCGGGTTCGCGGCCGCCCTGCCCTCGCGGGCGCCATCCGGGCCGATCGTGTACTCGATGCGGGTCTCGCCGCTATCACCACCGAGTTCGAGGCGCCACCGGGCGTGCGTCTCTAGGATGCTCCCGATGACGAAGATCGATTCGGTCTCCCCGGCCGTGATCCGCAGGTCGAAGTTGTCAGGCTCGTCGTCCCCGTCCGGGAAGAAGAGGAGCTCGCCGGTGTCGAGGTCCGCCACCAGCAAGTGTGGCGGCTTGGGGCCGCCGCGACCAGGACAGGCGAGGAGCACCATGGTGGGCGGGTCGCCTTCCGGCGTTCTCACGTCGAGGACCGCTCGATCAATCTTGAGATCCTCACTCAGCGCCGTGATGTCGACCTTGGCCACGGAGGAACCCGCGTCCACTCCGTTGATCGGTGGGCTGTGGGCCCATCGGTGCCTTCCGGCGCAGCGGTCCTGCCGGTCCGGCGGCGCCGGAACCTGGCCGATGGGCAGTGTCGTCGCGTAGTTACCCATGGTGTCCCGAAATGCCGGCGTTACCACGAGTTCGTCCGAGTCGGCTGCGACCTCGATCTTCACCACCGGTCCTTGGCGCACGTACCAGACAACGCCGGCGGCCAGCAGAACGGCGGTCGCGAGCAAGCCGAGCACCACCCACCCCACGCACACGTCCGGCCGACGGGTCGCCTGACTTGCCCAGGTCGGTTCGGCCACCCTCCGCTGCAGGTTCCCCAGGTCGCCCGGCTTCCCTGTCACGCTGCACCGGCGGCTGCGGAAGCTCGCCAGATCCGGTCCGCTGGTATTCCTGGACGGCACGGTGGTAGGCGACCCAGCGCTGCGCATCCTCGTCCGTGCCACCGCACTTCTCGATGATCTGCAGGGCCCGGTTGAGGAGGCTGTCGGTCGCCTTCCAGTTCCACCGGGTGCCGAGCGTGGTCGACAGGGTCGTATCGCTGCACTTGAGCAGCCTGGCGAGTTCGGTCCTGCTGATGCCGGCGACCTCGTCCGGCCACTTCCGCAGGGCCATGACGTACGAGAGGCCAGGCTCGGTTCCCTCGAGCCGCTTGACCGGCCTGCCCGCAGTGCTCCGGCGCTGGTCGGCGAAGTCATTCTCGACCACGGTGCGGCTCCTGATCGCTCAACTGGGGCCTCTTCTGCCGGAAGCCTCGGTTCTTGTCAGGGGATCGATCAGTTCGGGCAGGGTGCCGCTGGCCGCCGAACGCGAACGCACTTTGATGTCGTCGTGGATCTGCTGTGCCACGCCGTCGGGCAGTCGGCGGTCCAGCAGGGCGGTGAGCGCGGGCCGTGCCCCGTCGAAGTCCTCCTGGGCAGCGGAGGCCACGAGCACCCGGGCGAAGGTCCGGGGCAGGTCGGGCACCTTCGCCAGCAGGGCGTCCCGGACGTCGGCGGACGCGGTGCGGAAGATTCTCCGCGCCGGGGTGCGCACTTTGTTCGCCAGGCCGCTCTCCTGCTTCAGCGACAGCAAGACCCGGTCGGCGGCTCCCGCAATCCGCAGCAGCAGGTCGGCCGCGACCGCGGTGTCCCCCTGTTCCACGAGCCTGATCACCAACCGGCCGACCACCGCGAGGTTGTCCGCGCTGACGGGCGACGCGGTGGCCACGCGGAGCACTTCAGCGAGGTCGACCTCATGTACCGGCAGCCCACGGCACGCCAACCTCAGCCAGCTCGCCCTGGCGCTGCCGGGGACGTGCCCGGCCTTGCCGTGGCGGGGTGACACGACCGCGCCCGTTCCGGCGTCCACCTCGAACAACCCGCGCACCATGCGGTCCACGACGCGGTGCCGGCTCGGGTCGTCCAAGGCGATATCCACGGTGAAGTCGACGAGGTTGCCGCGCACGGCGGGCTCCGAGGCGGAGGCGAACCACGCGGTCAGCGCGTTGTGGGACGGCGCGGGCACGGCGCGCGCCCGGTAAAGGCGCCGCCACAGGCTCGCCGCTTCGCGCTGCGCCTCCCCCTTGCCTGTGGAGAGCAGTTCGAGCAGGTCCACCAGCCGCGTGGAATGCGCGCTCAGCTCGGCCAGGATTGCCACATCGGGTTCGTCGACCACGTCGGACAACGGTGCGGCGGACGCGCGGCGGATCGACAGGTCGATGAGCGGGCCGAGCAGCCACGGGTGCGCGGCGAGGTGCCGGGCCAGGTCGTAGGAGACGTTCTTGCGCCCGAGGTCGGACAGCACGCCCGCATCGGCGGCGATCCGGTCAAGGGCCCGGCGTGCCACGGCGTGCCCGCCCACACCCGCGGGCACCACCAACACCACCAGGTGGTCGTCGGCGAGCCAGTTGTCCACGTCGTCGGCGCCGGGCACGTCGGCGAGCAGTGCCGCGAGCCGTGCCGGCGGGAGTTCGGCGTTGCGCAGCGCCTGCCTCGCGGCGTGCGCCGCCCGTTGTGCGCCGGGCTTGGGCCTGTTCCCCGGAGCGGGCAGTCCGTCCAGCAGTGCCACGACGGCCGGGGTGACCACCACCGCGGGGTTACCGTCCGCGCCGTCGTCGGCGCCGAGAAGCCGGTTGAACAGCGTGTCGCCCAGCGCGAACACCCCGGAGCCGGGCATCATAGCCAGCCGGCGGACGGTGCGCACGGCTCCTGCTGCGTCCAGCGCGCCGCCGATCACAAGTTCGGCGATCGCGTGCAGCCAGGCGTTCGCGAGCACGTCGTAGTAGTCGGCTTGGAGCTTCTCGCACAACTCGTCGACGACGTCGTCCCACCACTCGTGGTCGAGTGAGGCCGCCAGCCTGTCCCGCCACTCGAGCGCGCGGATGCGACCGAGGGCCCTCTTCATCTCCGACGCCGCCGCGTTGCGCTCCCGCTGGGCCCCCACGACACGTGTCTCGACCGCCTCACAGACTTCCGACGATCCCAACTCCGCCCAGTGGTCGGCGATCAGGCCGAGGAGGCGCAGCGGCACGGCACGGTGGTTGTTCCGCTTGACCATGTCGTCGAAGAACGTGAACATCCCTTCCCGCACCCACTGCGGGACTGCGGCGGCTACGGCCACCAGCGCGCGGGCGGTGATCTCGACCATTCGCTCCGGTGCGTCCGTCCAGGCCAGGGCGCTGGCGACACACTTCAGGTCCTTCAGCACGCCCGCGACGATCGCGGGCTCGCGCCCGGCCAACCGGGTCAGCGCCTCCAGGACCGACTCGCGGGCCGACGGTTCGAGGCGCCACACCCCGACCAGCACCGCTACCTGCCGGGAGACGTCGTCGTCCGCCACCGTCGGCACGGTTCGGGCGTAGCGGCGGCGCGCGGCCGCGTCCACGGCGTCCAGCAGCCGTCGGGTCGTGTCGCGCAACGACGGGCGGTGCGCCAGCACGCCCAACGCGATGCGCTGGAGCGGGACCGTGCCGGTCACGGCCGCGTCGAGGACGGCGTGCGCGGTGGGTGCCAGGAGGGGGTCGTCAAGGGCCAGGATGAGCGCCTGTTCGGCGATCGCACCGACGAACAGGTCATCCGGCGTGGCGCCGAGGTGGTCGATCAGGAAGGTCAGGGCGCGCTCCCGGTCGCGGTCGAGCAGGCCGATGGCTGCGGCGTACTCGAACATCGTCTGGTGGACGAACCGCAGTGTCCGGTCGGAGCGGATCAGCACGCCCCGACCGGCGAGTCCGTCGGCTCCCGCGTCGAGTTCGGCTCGGATCTCCGCGGGCCGCCGGGTGTCGCGGTGCCACGCCGAGGCCACCGCGGCGGCCGACTCGAGCAGAGGCTCCTCGTTGACCTCCGGCAGGCCCGCCGCGAGCATCGCGATGGCCGTCAGCTCCGCTGGTCGCGACAGGTCATTCTTGTCCACGAAGCCCAGCTCGCCGCGCTGGTCGGTGTGCACCCGGCGTTGCCAATAGGCGCGGTAGAGGCTGGACACGTCGTGCTCCTGCGGCGGGAAGTCCGGTGCGTACAGCTCGAAGAGCAGGCGCAGCTTCAGCGGGTTGCGCACGATGTCGCGCAGGGGCAGCCCGCGGGCCTCCGCCATGAGGAGCCTGCGCACCTGTTCATCGAGCGGGGCACCGGTCGGTGGCGCCGTGCAGAACGCGGCGACGCAGCGGTCGACGGCGACCGGCAGCTCGACGTCGTCGTACTCTCCGAGCACGACCGTGCGGAACCGCGCCGCCGGCAGCTTCAGCGACTCGTCGGGGCGCGAGGTGAGCGCGATCTCGGCTCCAGCTTCGGTCAGCTCCTCGCACAGGTCGACGAACAGCTGCCGGGGTCGTCGGTCGCGCAGGACGAGGTCGACGGTGTCGATGAGGAACAGCGCGACGTGGCCGCGCTCCCTCGCCGAAGCCGCGACCCGCAGCAGATCGTCGGTGGACAGCAGGGGCGGCTCGTCCAGTGCCTCGGACAGCCACGTGGCGTCGAGAAGGAACGGCTCCAGCATCGGGTCACCGGCCAAGTCGTGGTGCAGCCCCCACAGCAGGCTGCTCTTGCCCTCTCCGGCGGCGGCGCGCACGAGGACCGGCTTGTCGTAGCGATCGGGTCGCAGCAGGCCGAGTACCTCGGTCTGCCGCGTCCGCCGCACGTACAGCCCGCGGCCGAGCAGGACCTGGTCGCCGTCGAGACGCGGGGTGCCGGAGACGTCGAGCTCGGCGCCCAACTGCGCGGACAAGCGGCGCAGCCTGCGCACCACCGGGTCGACGGCTTCGTCGCGGCCGTGCCGGACCTCGGTACCGGGTGGTCGGGGCAGCGCCGTCGGGTGGTCGGCGACCTGGTAGGCCGTGACCTCACCGTGGTAGGTGGTCCAATGCTGCAGGTCCGCTTCCGTGCCGCCGCACGCCTTGATGATCTTCAACGCCCACTTGAGCTTCGCTGGGCTCGCTTTCCAGCCCTTGGCGCTGAGCAGCTCAGAGACCCGTGCGGGCACGGTGCCGATCCGCTCGGCCAGCCGCGTCCGGTCGAGGCCGGCAGCCTCCATCCACGCGACGAGAGCCGTGACATAGGACAGTCCCGGTTCCTCGCCGACCACCGGCTTGGGGGGCGCGCCAGGCTTGCCGCCCCTTGGGTCATCGCCCACCGAACTGGCTCCGGTTCTTCGCCAAAATCCGAAAAAAGCAGGTCACACGGTCTGGCATTGTTCACCAAGTGACGTATAAATGATCTTCGTATTTCACTCGGGAGCACGTGGTCCCCGGCACCGGGTCGGGACCGCCCCAGCGGAGGTCCGTCGTGCTCCAGCTCATCGCACGTCCCGTCGAGTCGGCCGATCAGCGAACCCTACCGACCGGGCGGATTCTCGATCCCGCCGAATTGCGGCTCGCGGACATGCCCCTGTTCGAGCTCAAGCCCGCGTCCTGGGAACCGACGCTCTGCCACGACTCGGTGGAGAGCTGATGTCCGCACCGATGCGCCGGCCGCGGATCAAGCCGACCCACCGCCCCGTCCGCCAAGGCCTGCACGAGGTGCGGATCGGCGGCGTGGTGGAGGGAGTCGGCGACCTCGTCGACGACCCGGACGGGTGGGTGTGGGCACTGGTGCACCTGCTCGACGGCAAACGGACCGTCCAACAGATCTCCGCCGAGCTGCGCATGCGCTTCCCGCACCGGTCCGAGGGCCACCTCACGGCCGCGCTCGACCGACTGCACGCGGCCGGGCACCTGGAGGACGCCGCCGAGCCCGAGCCGACCCGGCTGACGCAGGCGGAGCTCGAGCGGTACAGCCGCAACGCGGAGTTGTTCTCCTGGATGGATCGGAAGCCGCGCCGCAGCAGGTGGGAGGCCCAGATGACGCTCAAGGACGCGGCGGTCGTGGTGCTGGGGCTCGGCGGCGTCGGCGGGATCGCCGCCCTCGCCCTGGCCGCCTCCGGGGTCGGACACGTGCACTGCGTCGACGGCGACGTGGTCGAGCCGTCCAACCTCAGCCGCCAGCTCACCTACCACGCCGAGGACGTCGGCGCGCCCAAGGCGGAGGCCGCCGTACGGCGGTTGCGGGCGTGCAACCCCCACGTCCTGGTCACCGGCGAGGTCCGCCACCTCGACCACCTCGACGACGTGTTGCAGGTCGTCGCGGGCTTCGACGTGGTCCTCCTCGCCGCCGACCGCCCTGCGGACATCCGTTCCTGGACCAACCGGGTGTGCCACGAGAGCCGCGTGCCGTGGGTGTACGGCGGCTACCACGGGCCGCTGTCCAAAGTGGGTGCGTACCGGCCGGGAACCGGCCCCTGCTATGACTGCGCCCGCGCCGCCGAGCGGGAGCGGCTCGCCGGCCTGCCCCCTCGCACCACGTGGTCGCCATCCTCCGAGGCGGTGCTGCCACTCCACGCGACCTCGGCCGTCACCGCCGGGCTGACCGGCCTCTTCGCGGCGGAGTCGGTGATCAGCCTGCTCACCGGGGTACCGGCACTGCCGGTCAACCGGATCAGCGACCTCAACTTCGTGAGCCGCCACTACGACCTCAACACCGGGCCGGACGTGCCTCACCCCGACTGCCCCACCTGCGGCGGTGTGGACTGACCGTGACGGCACCTGGCCCGTGGTCACGACGCGAGGTCGGAGCTCACCCTCCGCCGCACGAGGTCGGCGCGGGGATCGCCCAGTTCGGTGAGGATCGCCGCGGCTTCGACGAGACAGCGCCGAGCGGCGGCGTCCGATCCCCGGCGCTCGTAGGAGAGCGCGACGGTCTCCAAGGCCGTGGCCAGGTAGCCCTCGGTCGCGGCCGTGGTCCGGTAGACGTCGATGGCGCGTTCTCCGAACTCGACGGCGGCCCCGTCGTCGCCCAGCCCCTGGTAAGCCGCCGCGACGTCGTGCAGGGCGTACCCCTCGGCCGCGGGATCCGCTCCGCCGCGGCGGAGCTCCAGCTCGCGTCGCGCGTGGTCGAGTGCTTCGACGTAGCGGCCGAGCCCGGCGCTGATCTGGCTCAGGTTCGCCTCCACGACCGCTTCCACGTGCCCGCTGCCACGCACCAGGTCCAGAGCGCGCAGGTACACCTCCCGCGCCTCCTCGAGCTGGCCCTGCAACTTGCGGCTGCGTCCCAGGCCGCACAAGGCCCTCCCGAGTTGGAGCCCGTCGCCGGTCCTCTCCGCGAGCACGACGTTCTCACTCAGGTCCGCGTCCGAGTCCGCCCACCTGCCCAGCATCTGGTACGTGTCGGCCCGCCTGCGCAGGAACGTCGTCTCGGTCTCCACGTCGCCTAAGACGCGCGCCGCGTGCAGCCCCAGCGACTCGGCTTCGAGCCGGACCGGCCACAACGCGCGCGGCCTGAACACGAGGAACCTGAACGAGCCGGCCAGTGCCACGGCGATGCGGTGCATGTCGTGCGCCAGCGCCTGTCGCAGCGCCGCGAGCAGCGTGTCGAACTCTGCGGTGAACCAGGCCCACGCCTGGTCCCGATCTCTCACCGGCGCTTCCACGGGTGGCTCACCGAGGTCGACGGCCAGCCGCGGGTGCGCGGGGAACACCAACGCATCGGCGACGAGCGCGGTGTGCGCGTACCAGCTGAGGCCGGCGCGCAGTGCGGCGAGACGGATTTCCGGCGGCTCGTCCGCCTCGCACCGCCGCGCGGCGTAGAGGTGCAGCAGGTCGTGGAGGCGGTAACGCCGGTGATCTATTGGCTCGACCAGGTTGGCGTCCACTAGTGCTTCGACGTACCGACGGGCCGCCTGCGGGCCGGTGCCGCCGAACGCGGCCGCCGCGTGCGAGCCGAACTCGGGGGTCGGGTGCAAGCCGAGGCGCCGGAACAACAGCGCGGGGTCCGGGTGCAGCCGGGTGAACGACCAGTCGAACACGGCGCGCACGGCGCTGCGTTCGTCTCCGGTGTCACTCAGCGAGTCGAGCCGGTCACCGTCAATCTCCTCCACCAGGTCGGCGATCCGGCTCCGACCCCGCGCAGCCACCCGACTGGCCGCGACTCTCAACGCAAGGGGTAATCGTGCGCACAGGTCCACCAGGCGTGCGACCGCTTCCGGTTCCCGGTCGACGCGGTGATCGCCGATCACACCGCGCAACAGCCGCTCCGCGTCCCCGCGGCTGAACAACCGCAGCGACAACGACCTCGCCCCGTCGCTGACGGCCAAGCCCATCAACGCCCGCCTGCTGGTCACGAGCGTGAGGCAACCCGTCGCACCGGGCAGCAAAGGCCGGACCTGCTCAGCACTGCTGGCGTTGTCCAGCACGACCAGCACTCGCCGCCCCACGAGAGATGACCGGTACAGGCCGACCTGGGCGTCGAGGTCGGTCGGGATGCGCGCACCGGGCACCCCCAGCCCTTGCAGGAACGACACGAGCACCGATGACGGGTGCAGAGGCTGTTCCCGGTCGTAGCCGCGCAGGTTCACAAACAACGTGCCGTCCCGGAAGTTCTCCTGGACCTTGTGCGCCCACCACACCGCCAACGTCGTCTTCCCCACCCCCGCCATTCCCTCCACGACGTGCACCGCACTCGTGCTCGTCGTGGCGAGCAGGGAATCCAGAGCCACCACCGCGGCATCCCTGCCAACGAAGTCGGGCACCGGGCCGGGTAACTGCCGTGGTACGGGCACTGCCTCGTGCCCAGGCAGGACCACTTGATGGATGACACCCGCCTGCACGACGGAACCCGCCACCGTTCCATTGACCTCGTTGCGCGCGCTCCACCGGTCCCCCACCGAATCGAGTGTCGTCCGTCGTCGCGCGAGCACGACCGCCAAAGTGGTGACAAATCCGAAGCACGGAGACCGGATACGCGCAACGGCATGCGGCGGCCAGCAAACCCACCACCATCGCGATGCCCGCCGTGGCCACCTCGTCCGATTGCCGCCACCCGGCGATCAACGACGGTTCGCCGCTGGAACTGCGCATAACCGGATTGCCTTCCATCGATCGCGTCGAGGAGTGCATGGTTGCGGTCACCGACGAGACCATGTCCCTCGACGACATCTTCAGTGTGGTGCCGCCGCACCCGCGATACGGCTGACCGCGCCCACGGCGACCCGCGCGTCGTGAACGCCCTGCCGCTGCTCTCGTCCGTGCGGCCCGCGATCTGCAGAAGACCCCGGCTCCCGTCACCGCCGCCGAAGGCCGAGCAACTCACATACCTCCGTCACGACCGAGCGGTTGATTCACGATTCACGATTCATTATTCTCGATCCATGTCTCTCGCCGAGTGCCCGCCAGGACGCCGGGCGTCGTTGTTGGTGTTCGGGAACCGGTACAAGCTGGAGTTACTGGCCGCTCTGGCCACTGCCGGACAGGAGGGCGTGAACCTTTCGGCGCTCGCGGACGAGCAGGGCGTGTCGGCGAGCGTGTACTACGGACCCGTCGAGGATTTGCTCCAAGCGGGTCTTGCGGAGAAACTACCCCGGCAGTTGCCTGATCGTCGTCGCTGGTACCGCAGGACCGAGGGTGCTGTGTGGCAGTCCCTACGCACGCTGGCGGAAGAACTCGCGATGATCGAGGTGAAGGCGTCATGACCACGACCGCGCTGGCGGCGGCCGTGCGCGCCGCCAAGAGCACACCGGCGACCGGCTCGAGCCGGGACGTCCGCCTCGCCGAGAGCGCGATCGTGACCCTGTTCGGGTCGGCAGCGGGACTTGTCTACGAGCTCGACGAGACGGAGGCGTCCCGCCGTGTCACCGAGCAGGTCGAGCCGTTGACGGATCTGGCGGTCCTGGACGTGCTCATGGGCATGCCGGTAGGGTTGCCGGTCGCGCTGGAGGACCTGACGGATCGGGAACGGGAAATCCTCCGTCGCTGCCCGCCCGGCGCGGTCGACGTCGACGGCGGTCAGCTCGTACGTCGCGCGGTGCCACCGCTGTCGGTCCACCTCGCCGTCGTGGCCGCCAGGGATTGGAAGGTCGGGTTGAGGCGTGCGGGTCGGTTCGCCCCGTTCTGTGCCCGGATGATCCTGCTGCCCACCGTGCCGGCGGATCCGAGCGAGCTCCACGTCCGGGCGTCGTTCTACGGTTGCGGTGTCGGTGTGCTGGACGGTCAGCGGTTGCAGGTCGCGGTCGAGCCCGGCCAGTACACCCGCCGGCGGCACACCCCGGCGCAGTGGCGGTTCGCCGAGCAGGCCTACGCCGAGATCACGGCGTGTGCGACCGGCTGGTCGACGGTGCCGGAGCCCACCACGCGGGCAACTCAGACCACGCCTTGAGCGTGTTGGGGGCGTTGAACGCGCCTTCCTGTTCGATCAGCGCGTTGACGATGTCGCAGTGGGCAACCGCGTCGGCGCAGCGCCGCTTCCACCACTGCGCACGTTCGGCCAGCACGCGGCACTGGTGCATCTCGGCGATCCACGGGGTCCAGATGTGGAATCCGTGGGCGTGGGCGGCGCCGCGATCGGCCTTGTCGGTGAAGCTGTCAAGCCCTCGGCCGCCGCACGCGGGGCACGGGCAGGTCTGGGGTGGTTGGGTGTTACCGAAGCGCTCGGCGAGCAGGCTGCCCTTGTGGAAGGACATGAGTTCAGGGTGCAGCACGCTCGGCGAGTAGTCCGGTTTCTTGCCGCTGGACCGCGCAAACTGACCGATCGGCACCACGTGGCGCAGGCTTCCGCCGGTGCCGATCGACGCCGCGAAGGCACCGTGGCTCAGGACGTCGAAGGCGGTCAGATCGGTGCGGAAGACGGCGACGTGGCCAGCTTCGGCGACCAGGCGGCGCAGGTTGGCGACCGCGGGCTTGTAGCGCTTGAGCGGGTCGAACTGCCCTCCGAGCAGGACGACCTTGGGGACGGCCAGGCGCTTGAGCACGGCGACGAGCGAGTCGATGTGCTCGTTGCTGAGCCAGGCGACGTCGATCGGGACGCTGAAGAGCACGTCGTCGCCATCGAGGGCGGCCACGATCTCGGCCGCCGCCTTGAGCGGGCCAATCTCGCCCGCGCGGAAGTACGCGGTCGGGGTCATCACAGCGGTCACGCCCGCGTCCCGCTGCCCCTGCAGCACCTCACTCAGCGAGGCGCCAAACAAGCCGTCCCCCGCCGGCAGAACGAAGGGTTCCTCCGCGGTGGCCGCCGCACTCGCGTAGCCCTCCGGGTCGGCGAGCAGCAGTCCCTGGTAGCGACCGCGTCGCAGTTCGCGGACGGCCTTGCACGCCTTCTTGCCGCTGAGCACCAGGCCGTCGACGTCGGCGAGCAACGGCATGAGCGTGCTGCGGTCGGTGTCGAGGTTGGCGTGGACCAGTACCCGGTCGGTCAGCGCCCCGACCGGTCCCGGCGGAGCAGCCGGTGCGGGCCGCAGGCCCAACGCGTGCAGTGCGGCCGCACGCGCTTGGGCTTCGTCGGTGGGCGGACGCGGAGCGGGCAGGTTGGCAGGGGACGTGTTGGTCATGGTGCGACCTCCGCGGTGATCGACGGTGCGGACGACTCCGTGACACCGCTCTCCTCGGTGCCGGTGCCTTCCAGGTAGAGGCGGGTGAACTCGTCGGGGGTCAAGCGCGTCAACCGGGCGAGGTCGTCCACGCCCGCTCCCCGGCTCAGGTGCCAGTCCACCAGCGACCGCACGGCAACGGGTTGCTCGACGTCGAGCGGCCCCGGCTCGGTAGTGCGATAACCGAGACTGGACATCTCGACTGCCAGGGTGCGGTGCTGCCAGTCGCTGATCACCCCGAGCGTGCGCGCCCGGCGCAGCAACGCCCACATCGAGACCCGCCACCGCTGCTTGAGCGACAGCAGCAGCCGCAGGTCGACGGCACCCCGGAACTCGTCCCGGATGTCGGCGGCGGGCATCAGCAGTTCAGCGGCGAAGCGGTTGGCCTGTTTCTCCTGCTCGGGATGCGGCATGGAGTGCATCACCATATGGCCGAGCTCGTGGGCCAGCGTGAAGCGCTGCCGATCACCGGGAGTACCGGAGTTGAGCAGCACGACCGGGTCCTCCCCCGCCGCGCACGCGCTGATCGCGTCCACCGGCACGCTCTCGTTGCCCGAGTCCAGCGGCACCGGTGCGACCAGGGCACGACGCAACACCAACCCGCCGGCGTCCTCCAGCACCGACAGCACCGAGTCCAGCGGCCCACGCGGAAGCCCCCACTCCACGCGAACCATGCCGGCGGCCTCCTCGGGCGGGGTGTAGTCGTCCACCGAGATCCGCGGGATGGCGAACTTCACGACGCGCGACTCATCGCCGAGCAGGCCCTTGAGCTGGATGCGGGTCAGGTTGAGCACCGCGTGGATGCGACGCAGGTCCGGCGCGGCCACCGCCTGCTTCTTCCGGTGGTGGACCAGCCCGGGGCCAGCCCCGACTTCCGCCTCGCGCAGGACCAGCAGTTCAGGTGGGTATTCGAGCGCGCGGGCGTACAGGTCGAGCCGATCACCGGACACCGTCAGCCGACCCGCCTCCGCGCGACTGACGTAAGCCTGGCTCACCTTCGACCCGTGGCCCTCCAGCTCCTTCATGGCATCAGCCACGTCACCCTGCTTCAACCCGCGCGACTCGCGCGCGAGCACCAGCATCCGCGGCTGCGCGGCGACGTCGGACTGTTCGACCACCTGACCTCCAAGATCGCCTCGAAAGAGTACCACGGTATATACCGACCACCATTCATCTCGATGGCGGCGCGGCCTCGATGACCGCGCCAACAGCCACTCCGGAGAACCGGTGACCATCGACGGCGGTACGCGCATCGTGCGCGGCGAGGAGGTGCTGACCATGATCGGCGCCGACTGGGCCCGTGACGCCCACAGCTCGTCGGCGCCCTCCTACTACACGTCGAGGGCAACACCGTGCTCCGGCATGTGGAGTGCACCGGCACCATGTCCTTCCCCATCACCGCCGACCCCTTGTGGATCGCCGGCTGGGTCATCCACCTGGCCGGTACCCGCTGCAACGTCGGCGCCGCAGGCGCGATGCCGCGCCTACCGCCCATACAACGAACGCCGCAACCCATCGGGCTACTTCGACAACGCCGCCATCGGCTGCATGACCGCCGGCCTGGACATCCGCCGCTACTGGTAACGCTCCCCCGCCGCTCACCACGAACGGCACTCGTCCCGGTGCTCCGCGACCAGCCGGACCACCCGCTGCCGCACCTCGGCCGAGTGCTGTGCCGTCCCGCCATGACTCCATCGAACCCAGGGCACATCACCGACTCCGAACAACCATGGCAGGATCAAGATGTCCGTCAAAACGAGACAAGCTCATTTGACTTGGGCAGGCAGGGAAGCTCGGGAGTGTTGCTGTCTGCTTGCGTGACGTCTTGTCGGTAAACTAGCTCAATATTCCAGCAGCGTGCGTAGGGCACCACCAGCGCGCTCAGACTGAGCGGTGAGGCTCCTCGATGACTTGGCCTGGCAAGGTTGAACACCAGAACCTTTACGTGGCGGCTTCGTCGCTCGCCCGCTTCCTTATGGACATGCCGCGGGCACTTCGGCACGGCTCGACCATGCACATGTTCCACGCTGATGCCGCAGAGCGATGTAAGTCGCTAGCCATCACGTTGGAGTCGGCAGGCATCCTCGGCGAGCGCGACGCATATGGCCCCGCCTGCGCGCTACTGCGCAGTGCGTTGGAGCAGACGCTGGTGGACAAGCTGGTGTTCTCCGGCCGCCGGTACGTCCAGATCGTCACGGGCGTGACGGAAGACATGTGGCAGACGTGGGAGCAGGAACGTGCCGCTGGTACGAAGTGGCAAGACGTTACCGACTGGACTCGCAACAGGAACGGCAGAGTCCGCATTGTCCGCGAAGGCCTGCTCACGGAGCCTGCCGAAGACGGCAGCCGCCAGGCGATCAGCGTGCACTACCTCTTGCTGCAAGACTTTACGCCGTTCGTGGCATCACCAGCGGTGCACGAACATGAGGACGATGGCTTGTCAGACCCTGAACAGCGTCGGACCTATGCCGAGCAGAACCGCTCCATGTACGAGGAGTACCTACGATGGCAGAGTCTCAAAGAGAGCTTCAAGGCCAACGTCTTCGCTGATGACGCCGTGGTGGCCAAGCTCGATGTCCACTATCGATTCCTGAGTGCCTTCGTCCATCCGATCAGTGACGTCACCAGGCTTCTGTACGGCAAGGATGCCTCGATGGGGTGGCCGATGTACGACCACTACAGCAGTGAACTCGTCTTGCTCTACATCATCGTGTTGGCCGTCATTGAGCTGCGCAACTTCTGTGAGATGACCCTGCAGAAACCTTCGGTTGAAATCGACGGCCGGGACGGGATTGAGCAGGCATGCAGTGCCGCTTGGGAGCTGAGCAACTACCTGTGGTTCCCAGGCCAGTCGCCTCACGCTCATGATCGATATGAAGAAGCCAACCGCCGCGCATGGGCGGCCTACCGGGAGACCAAGCAGTTGCAGCCACCTGGAGACCCAGTCAGCTTGTCGACGGACGAGATCCGCTACTACCAGAATCCCCTACGGCGTTTGATCGCGCTGCACAGTTCCAAGCAGGAGATGACGACTGGGCTGAGCTACGTTTCGCCCTGGCCGCGCACGGACGCGCGGCTTGGACGGTAGCGACGACACACCTCTCGGTCGAGCTGCGGTGGCCTCGGACCTACTCCGGCTATAGAGGTGCATGCGCAGGCCACACACATACCACCCGACACGATGGCCACCGTCAGGACGTTAGTGACGCCGGTGTGGAGTCGGATTGCGGCAGTCGGTTGTCGGCGGTGCGGTGCGGTGGTAGTTGCAGTGCACGTTCCAGACCGCCAGGGCATCGGTGCGTTCTTTTCGCTGGTCCAGGTGTGAGCGCAGAGTAGTTCCTCGTCAGGTGCGTGGGTAGCGCCCGACCTCGCCGTCATGGCGCGGGATGTAGGGCGTGGGCCGCCGGTGACGAAGTCGCGCAGCACGATGACGAAGTCGCAGCTTCCGCGGCAGGCGCCGTTGTCGATGACGATGCGGTGCCAGCGCCGAGGCCAGTGAGGTGGTCCTGGCCCGATGCCGCGACCCGGTCAGCCGCCGCCGCGACTGGCAGAGCACCGCGCACGCCGTGCGTGCGCGCCCGGAACGGTCCGCGGGGCACGCTGCGCCGAGGCGGCCAGCTTCATCCACGCCTTCCGCCGCTGGCACGGGACCACTCCGGGCGGTTACGGGCGGCGGCACCGGGCCGTGTGAGGTGGAATTTTCGCTTCGGTAGAGTTTGCGCAATTTCGCGCGGAACGAGGAGTGCCAATGGATCCGGATGCTTTAGCCGAGTTGGCATTCGAAGCTCTGACTTCCACGAGAACGCTACGCTCCGCCCGGGAACACCTCCACGATCTCGTGGAACCGAAACTCGCTCACAATCCGGGAACCGCCGCGCTGTGGTCCGGGTTCATCCGCGACCGGCGGGTTCCACCCGAACTCCCGGCCGCCCTCGCAGCCGAACTGCGGCACGACGAGCGCTTCGCGAACCGGATCGCGGAACTGGCGAACCGCGCGCTGTGGCGCAGGAGGCTGATCCCGCGCCGCGATCTGGTGCTCGGGATCGCGGTAACGCTCGTGGGCGGTGCGGCGGCCGGCGGGATCAACTGGCTCCTCAACCCCGCGATCGAACCCTTGGCCCAGGATGAGGTCACCAAGGCGGAGCAGGCCAAAGCCCAATCCAAGGGCGTCCTCGGAGTAAAGGCGGCCTACCAGATCCGCGGTGACGCGTTCGGGTGGGCCTTCGCCGAACCGCTCTCGGACACGCAAGTGCGGGACCTGCTGGCGGTCGAGGGCGAGCCGGAACTCGGTCCACTCGCCCTCGCCGCGCAACCGGTCTACATCGCCTACCACTACTGGGGAGAGCTCCACAACTTCACCAGGCTGAGGATGACGGTGGTCAACCACTGGCCGAAACCGGTGCTGATCACCGACATCAAGGCCAAGGTGAAGCGGACAGCCCCGCTGTCGGGCGCATTGGCGTGGGTGGGCGCGCAAGGCAGTGTCGAGGTGATCGACATCGGTTTCGACCTCGAAGAAGACGATCCCCGAGCTCGCGTCACCAACAAAGACGGCACCCTCGGCGACCCGTGGACCTATGGCGAGAACGTCGAACTGGAGCCGGGTCAAACCCAGCCGTTCAACCTCATCGGACGCGCCACCAAGTCGTACTGCGAATGGCACGTAGAGATCCACGCGGAGATCGAGGGGCAACCGCAGGTCTTCGAGGTGAAGGACGACCAGGGAAAACCGTTCGTCACCACGGCTTTCGCCGACCACTACCGGCAGCGCTTCAGCTACGGACCGCCCAACGGCCTCAAGTGGGTCGAGCGCGGTGAGGGCGGGATGTTCAGGTGAAGACGCGCACGCGGAGAACGCTGTTCCTGGTCGGAACCTTCGTCGTGGGCCTCGTCGCGGGCCTCGTGGTGTGGTGGGAACCCCGGGAACCGCAGAATCCGCCGACGACGCCGGAGACGTCGTGGAGCGAGGTGCCCGCCCGGGAGCCGGAGATCGAGGCAAGCGTCCGGGTGGGCGGTCGCGCCGACGATGACGGGTGGATGCTGATGGCATCGGAGCAACTCGCTCGCGCCACCCCGCCCGATGACGTGGCCGACTGCCGCGGGCTTCGGGAGTGGGCGCTCGAGGAGGGCGCGCTGCCCGCCGGCTACGCGACGCACACAATCACGTTGTCGGCGAACTACCACACCACCATCGAGTACGTGCAAGTCGAGGTGTCCCCGGACACCACGCCGTATCCGAAGACCGCGGCCGACGGGCCGAGGGTCCGCCTGATCTGTCTGCCGCGGCCCGGGGCGCAGATACCGTTCCCCGACGCCGAGGCCCCTCGGGCGGCGGTCAACGGCGGATCCTCGATCTTCGACCAACGTTTCCGAACGGCGGTGCTGACCGAGCGGCACCGGCTCACACCCCAGTCGTCGGCGGACCTGGAGGTAGTCGTCGACTTCAGCGGTTCGGCAGGCCCTTCCGCCTACCGCGTCGAGGTCCGCGTCGGAGAGGACGGCGAGTCCCGGGTGGTGCCGGTAAACGGGGACGCCCCGATGTTCGCTACCGAGGACGGAAGCGGGATGGGGTACTGGCCGCCCACCGCACTGTGGACAATGAGCCCCACCCGCACGCACACCTACTGCGACGCCGTGTCGAACCCCGCTCCCGACCAGGAACCCCCCTGCTCGTGAGGCATCCCCTCACCCCGGCCCCGACGCCACGCGCTCCAGCTCCGGCACGCTCTCGTGGGGCGTGGGCGCCGCCATCGCCTTCTCCGCGCCCGCCGCGAACGACGGCTCCTCCAGCAACCTCGTCAACCCCGCGCGCAACCCCTCGGGGGTGACTTCGTCGGGGTCCACCACCATGGCCCCGCCCTGCTCCGCCAGCAGGTCCGCCAGCCCCGCCTTGTCCCACACGTTGCCCGGAACCTCCAGCTGCGGCACACCGTACGCCACCGCGTTCCCGGTCGTGCCCGCGCCGCCGTGGTGGACGACCGCGGCGCAGGTGGGCAGCAGCGCGTCCAGGGGCACGAAGTCGAACAGCCGGACGTTGTCCGGCGTCGCCGTCGGCGACCGGAGCTGCCGGGCGGTCAACGTCGCCACCACCTCGATGTCCAGGTCCGCGACCGCGTCGAACAGAGTGCTCGGCGGAGAACCGCTTCACGCCCCACAGGTCGCGCCGAGACAGGCCGAGGGTGACGCAGACCCGGCGCCGGGCCTGCTGCTCAGCTCCGCCAGGTCCAGCGCGTTCCCGACCGGGACGGCCGTCAGCCCGGCCTGGACGATCGCGTCGACGAGGTCCGGCCGGGCGGCGACCCGGACGTCATGCCCCGCTGCGCGCAGCGCCCACGCCACAACCACCCCCGACTGGCCCGCTGGGAACCGATCTACACCCTGCTCAACGAGCCCAACGTCGAGCACCACGACAAGCGGGCGACCAGCGAGACGCTGACACACCCTGCCAACCACTCCCCACCGAGTTCAAGCAGCACCTCGTGCCGATCGTCGAAGCGATGCTCCCCCACCCGGCCACCGTCCTCGACCGCTTCCACCGACAACCGACCAACTTCGGGGTCGCAACCCATCTACTCACCAACCTCGACGACGACTCCACACACATCCACGATCTGCTCCCCAACCTGCTCCCCGGAACCACCGAACAACGCCAGCGCGCCACGACTTGGCGCTGCCCCTGGATCCCGTCGCCGCCACCGGCATCCTGATACCTCTGATCCGCGACCGGCACCCGAAGTACGAGCCGATGCCGCCGCACTGGCCGACCTGGTCGCCAACGGAGCTACCACCCCGCTCATCCTCACGATGCTGAAACACAGCCTCGCCGAGCCGGGCACCCTCGTTGCGCGAACCGTCGCGCTCGTACTTGCCGAAGTGGCACCCACGGACAACACTCATGCGCTGCTGAACGACCTGCAAGATCACTCGTCAGCCATCATCCGGCACACCATCAGTGCCGCGATCGGTTGCAAGTCAGACTATGACCATGTTTCTTCGCTGGCCGTAGCCGCGACGCGCGAATTGATCAAAGTCCAAAAAGGGTTTACGTCAAGGCTATCCTGAAGTATCCAGAAGTTTGGCCCGCTCGCGTGATGAACGGAGCATTCACGTCGCATCGGAGGTGGGGCTGTGGCCCACCTGGACAGTGGGCGGAAGTTGTTGCTATGCTTGACTTATGCGGCACCGTGGCGGTGTCCGAGATGGGCTGAAGCCCACATTTGGGGGTTCAACAAGCTCGGACACATAATTTGCCCCGCGAGATATTTCCAGGTCACCTGGGAGTCTCGTGGGGCTTTGTGGTTCCCGACCCTGCTTCGACTCTACCTGGTGGTCGCTGCTCGTGGGAGGTCTGCCGGTGCGAGGGCAGGAGCAGTGGCCGACGTCCGGCTCGTCCCACGACCTGTCGACCGCGGTCACGGCCGTGTTCGCCCGGCGGTGGGTACCCCGCTACCCCACCGACCATCGGCCAAACCGAAAACGTGGTCGGATCGCGCAACGCCACCACACCTCAGGTCGCCGGTCCTGATCGACTGACACCGAGGTCGGCCAGCACGCCCGCGATGATTGCGTCGCAGCGGTGGAGTGAGGGGTCGACCGATCGGCTGGTGTCTCCAACACCCGCGAACGCGTGACCCGCATGTCGGCAAGGGATGGAATAGCGGCGCCGGCGCCGCAGTCATCCGATCGAGCCAGCCCGTGTGGCTATCCGCCGACGTGGATGCCGGGGCGGCGGTCGCGGTCGGGTTCGTTGGTGCGGATGATCTCGCGGACGACGGGGGCGGTGTCGCCGCGGCCCAGCAGCAGGTAGCGGAACAGGTGACCCAGGGGGTTGCCCTCGCTCCACTCGAAGTGGCAGTGCGGCCGCACGCCGGTGGTGTCGCGCAGGGTGAGCAGGATCGCGGCGATGGCGTTGGGTGCGGCGGGGCTGTCGGCGCGCAGCACGCGGTGGCCGCCGACGTCGATGCCGCGCACGCGCAGCACGTCGCTGAAGTCGGAGGGGTCGACGACGTCGATCTCCAGGAACAGCACGTCGGCCGCGCCGGGGACCGGGTTCATGCCGCGCTGTTCGGTCTCCTTTGCCGCGTACTCTGCGGCGTCGCCGCTCTGGCGGCGGTTGGCGATCAGGGTCAGGGCTCCGTCGTGGGCGATGGAGTCGGTGATGATCCGGCGGGCGTCGTCGTCGAATTCGATGTGCTTGACGCGTAGTTCGGTGGTGCGGGTGACGCGGGAGACCAGGGACACGGCGATGATGCCGAGGATGAAGAAGAACGAGATGGTGATGCCGTCGGGCTTCTCGATGACGTTCTCGACCAGGGCGTAGAGCAGGATCAGGGTCAGTACGGTGAACCCGATCGCCTGGCGGCGCTGCCGGCGGCGGCCCGCGGAGATGGCCACGGCCACGGTGGCCGAGACCATCATCGCCAGGATGCCGGTGGCGTAGGCGCCTGCCTGGGCGTTGACGTCGGCGTTGAAGATGATCGTGACCAGGACGCAGACGGCCGTGTAGACGAGCACCACCGGGCGCACGGCGCGGGTCCAGTCCGGGGCCATGCCGTAGGCGGGCAGGTAGCGGGGCACGATGTTGATCAGGCCGGCCATGGCGGAGGCGCCCGCAAACCAGAGGATCAGGATGCTGCTGATGTCGTAGGCGGTGCCCACCCACTTCCCGAGCAGGTCGTGGGCGAGGTAGGCCAGTGCGCGGCCGTTGGCCTCACCGCCCGGCTGGAACGCTTCGGCGGGCACCAGGACGGTGGTGACGAAGCTGGTCGCGATGAGGTAGACGGACATGATCACGGCGGCGGCGGTGAGCAGCTTGCGGGTGTTGCGGATGCGGCTGTCCAGGCGTTCCCGCTCGGTGCGCCCGTCGGCGGCGACCAGGGGCATCATGCTCACCCCGGTCTCGAAGCCGGACAGGCCGAGCACCAGCAGCGGGAACGCCAGGACGGCCGGGCCGACCACGCCGGTGACCCCGCCCTCGCCGGAGGTCAGCGCGTCCCACCAGCGGTCCAGCGCGGTGGGCTCGGCCAGCACCTCGATCACGCCCGCGCCTACGACCACGGCGTTGAGCAGCAGGAACACCGCCACCAGCGGGATGGCCACGCCGACGGCCTCGCTGAACCCGAGCAGGAACACGCCGCCCAGCACCAGCAGCAGCACCACCGTGATCAGGACTTCGTGGCCGTGCAGGAAGTACGGGGTGATCGGGTTCTCGACCAGGTGAACCGTGGCGTCGGCCGAGGACAGGGTGATCGTGATGATCCAGGAGGTGGCCACGAAGCCGAGCAGGACCAGCACGAACAGCTTGCCGCGCCAGAACGGCAGCAGCTTCTCCAGCATCGCCACCGAGCCCTGGCCGTGCGGGCTCTCCTTGGCCACCCGCCGGTACATGGGCAGCATGCCCAGCAGGGTGAGCGCCACGATCAGCAGGGTGGCCAGTGGCGAGATCGCCCCGGCGGCCAGCGCGGCGATGCCGGGCAGGTAGGACAGGGTGGAGAAGTAGTCCACGCCGGTCAGGCACATCACCTTCCACCACGCGTGTGGCTCGGCGTGGCTCTCGGCGCTGGCCGGTCCCTCCGGGGCGACCTGGTGGCGCAGCAGCCACCGCCCCAGGCCGCTCGACGGCGCGGGTGGTCGGACCGGACTGTCCACACGTGCCGGGACAGCGGGTTCGGGCGTGCCGGTCATGCGATCTCTCCTGGTGGTGATCGTGTCGTGCTCGAACAGCATTCAGGGCTGCCTGCCGTGGCGCGCGACGACGGCGGACGAACAGCCTCGACGTCGGCGAACAAGAGGGCAAAACGGACAAAAAGTCGGCGCTACTCTTGATCTGGCGGTTGACACCGGAATGGGTGGTTATTCCCGCGTTGCGTACCGGTGGTGCCGTATGTCACGGCGCCCAGCCGATCAGCACGTCGCCTTCGCTCACGTGGCTCACCGCCGGGTCGTCGCGCCAATAGCGGATCCCCTCGCGCAGCACGGCCAGTACCACGGGATGGCACTGCCGAACGGGTATCCCGATCTCCTCGGAGGTCGGCCGTCGTCCCCGTACTCCCTCGGCGAGCATGACCCGGGTCGCGCCTGCGGTATCCAGTCCGGCTACCGTCTTGGCCGCAAGGTTCGCGCCCATCCGTTCGGTGGCCATCACCAGGTCCGCTCCGGCCTGCCGCAACGCCGGAACGTGCTGCGGTTGGCGCATCGCCGCCACGACCCTCGCGGGGGAAGCCAACCGGCGGACCAACGTCACCACCATCGCGGTCGTCGCGTCGTCCATGCAGGTCACGACCACACACCGCGCCCGCGCCACGCCCGCTCGGCGCAGCACCGCGGCCTCGGTGGCGTCGCCGACCACCACCGACCAGCCCGTCGACTCGGCTGACCTGGCGCGATCGCTCCGGCGTTCCACGACGATGACCTCGGACGACGCGGCCTGTTCGCCGACGGCGGCGGCTGCCGCCGCGCCGGTCCCGCCGTAGCCGATGATCAGCACCGGTCCCGATCCGAGGCAGTCGTCCGGCCGCGTCGCCGTGTCGGGGACATCCACGCGGCCACAGTCACACATATCCGCGCCGAATCGGCTCGGAGTCGTGAGGCTTTTACGCCGTCTTGACGCCTGCCGAAGCCGCACCCGGCACGCTCCTGCACATTCGGTATCACGCGGACGTCGGACATACCGGCGCGGTAGTAGCGACAAGGATGCCTCTTGCCGCCTAATAGAGGAGGACAGAGGGATCCGACGGTGTTCGTGGGTCAGGCTTGGAAGCGGTAGCCCATGCCTGGTTCGGTGAGCAGATGCCGGGGGCGTGAGGGGTGTGGTTCGAGTTTGCGGCGCAGTTGGGCCAGGTACACGCGCAGGTAGTGAGTCTCGGAGGTGTACTCCGGACCCCACACCTGCTGGAGCAGTTGTTTCTGGGTGACCAGCCTGCCGCCGCTGCGCGCGAGGATTTCCAGCATCCCCCACTCGGTGGGGGTGAGGTGGACCTCGGTGCCGTCGCGGTGGACCTTCTTGACAGCCAGGTCGACAGTGAACGACGCGGTGCGCACCAGGGGGTCGGTGGTGTCCTGTGCCGTGGCGGCGCGGCGGAGGGCGGCGCGCAGGCGCGCGAGCAGCTCGTCCATGCCGAAGGGTTTGGTGATGTAGTCGTCGGCTCCGGCGTCGAGGGCTCGGACCTTGTCTTCGGAGTCCGATCGGGCCGAGAGCACGACGATCGGCACCGTGCTCCAGCCTCGCAGTCCGGCGATGACCTCGGTGCCGTCGATGTCGGGCAGGCCCAGGTCCAGCACGACGATGTCGGGTGTGCCCGCCGCCGCCTCCCGCAGGGCACCGGCGCCGTCGTGGGCGGTGAGGACGCGGTATCCGCGGGCGGTCAGGTTGATCCGCAGCGCGCGGACGATCTGGGGTTCGTCGTCGACGATGAGCACGGTGGTCATGCGGGTGCCGCCTGGTCGGTTCGGGCTGCCACGGGCAGCGAGACGACGATGGTCAGGCCACCTCCGGGGGTGTCTTCGGCGGTGATGGCGCCGCCCATGGCCTCGGTGAAGCCCTTGGCGACGCTGAGCCCCAAGCCGACGCCGGGGGTGTTGTCGCGGTCGCCGAGGCGTTGGAAGGGCGCGAAGACGGTGTCGGCGGTGTTCTTGGGCAGTCCGTGGCCGTGGTCGACCACGCGCAGTTCCACCTGGTCGCCGTGGGCGCTGGCGCGGACGGCGATGTCGGGTTCGTCGACCGTGATGGTGCCGTCGCCGTCCACGTCGACCGGGCGGCGTGGGGTGAGGCGGCCGTGTCGCAGGGCGTTGTTGACGAGGTTGGCGATCACGCGTTCCAGCAGCCCCACGTCGGCCAGCACCGGTGGCAGGGACTCCGGGACGTCGATCAGGACCAGCCGGCGCTCGTCGATGCCGGTCAGGGCGCGGGCGACGGCCTCGTCGTAGGTGACGGGCCTCAGTCGGGGTGCGACGGCGCCGGTGGCCAGGCGGGAGGAGTCGAGCAGGTTGTCGATCAGTCCGGTGAGCTGGTCGGCCGACACCTCGACGGTCTCCAGCAGCTCCGCGGTGTCCTCGGGGGACAGTCGCAGGTCGGGGTCGCGCAGGCTGCCGATGGCGGCTTTGATCGAGGTGAGCGGGGTGCGCAGGTCGTGGCCGACGGCGGACAGGATCGCGGTGCGCAGTTCGGTGGTCTCGGCGCGCCGCTGGGCTTCTGCGGTCTGGGTGGCCATGCGCTGCTGGCGCAGGGCGAGCAACGCCTGGCCCGCGGCGGCCTCCAACGCCTGCTGGTCGGCGGCGGGCAGGGCGCGTCCCCGCAGCGCCAGGTGCACGTCCGCGGTGACCGGCACGTCGACGTCGGCGTCGTCGGGTTCGTCGCACGGCCTCGGCCCGACGCAGGCGACGCGTTCCCACTCGCCGTCGCGGTGTTCCAGCAGCGCCACCGACTCCAGGCCGAAGTTCTCGCGCACCTTCTCCAGCAGCCGCGCCAGGGGGAATGGGCTGGTCAGCACGGTGCGGGCGTAGGAGGCCAACAGCGCGGCCTCGGTGCGGGCGCGGGCGCCCTGCTCGGCCAGCCGCGCCGCCCGGTCCACGACCAGGGCGACCAGGACCGCCACCACGACCATAGCCAGGAGGGTGACCAGGTTCTCCGGGGTCGCCACCGCCAGGCTGTAGTAGGGCTCGGTGAAGAAGAAGTTCAGCAGGCCCGCGCCCAGCAGCGCCGCGCCGAGCGCGGGCCCGAGGCCTCCGACCAGCGCCACGACCACCGTGGCCAGGAAGAACCCGATCAGATCGGTGGAGAAGGACAACTGGTCGCGGACGAGCAGCCCCAACACGGTGACCAACGCGGGCACCAGCACCGCCAAGGCCCACCCCAGCAGCCTGCGTGACGGGGTCAACGCGCCCCGGCCGGCCCGCAACCGCAAGCCTCGCCGGGCCTCCGCGTGGGTGACCATGTGCACGTCGATCGACCCCGACGCCTGCACCACCGCCGAGCCGATGCCCTCGTCCAACACCCGCGCCAACCGCGAGCGGCGAGAGGTGCCCAGCACCAGCTGGGTGGCGTTGACGCCGCGCGCGAAGTCCAACAGGGCGGTGGGCACGTCGTCGCCGACCACGGTGTGGAAGGTCGCGCCGACGTCGTCAGTGGTCTTGCGCAGCCTCGCGATCGAATCCGGCGGAGGGCCGGCGAGGCCGTCGCCGCGCAGGACGTGCACGACCAGCAGGTCGGCGCCCGCCCGGACGGCGATGCGGCGGGCACGGCGGATCAGCGTCTCGCTCTCCCGGCCTCCGGTGACCGCGACGACGACCCGTTCGCGGGTCTCCCAGGTGTCGGTGATGCTCTGCTCGGACCGGTAGCGCCGCAACGCCACGTCCACCTGGTCGGCCACCCACAACAGGGCCAACTCCCGCAGCGCGGTGAGGTTGCCGACCCGGAAGTAGTTGCCCAGCGCCGCGTCGATCTTGTGCGCGGCGTAGACGTTGCCGTGCGCCAACCGGCGACGCAAGGCCTCCGCGGTGATGTCGACCAGCTCCACCTGCTCGGCACGGCGCACCACCTCGTCCGGCACGGTCTCGCGCTGCTCGACCCCGGTGATGCGGGCCACGACGTCGTTGAGCGACTCCAGGTGTTGGACGTTGACCGTGGACAGCACGTCGATGCCCGCGTCGAGCAGCTCCTCGACGTCCTGCCAGCGCTTGGCGTTGCGGGAGCCGGGCGCGTTCGTGTGCGCCAGCTCGTCCACCACCGCCACCTCGGGGGCGCGGGCCAGCAAGCCGTCGATGTCCAGTTCGGTGACCTCGACTTCCCGGTGGTGGCCTGTGCGACGGGGGAACACCTCCAGTCCTTCGACCAGGGCGGCGGTCTTCTCCCGCCCGTGGGTCTCCACCAGACCGACCACCACGTCCGTGCCGCGCTCCCGCCGCCGGTGCGCCTCGCCCAGCATGGCGAAGGTCTTGCCCACGCCCGGCGCCGCGCCCAGGTAGATCCGCAGCTCCCCGCGCTTGCGCTTGCCGTCCACCACGTCAGTGTGCCTTTCCGGGACCCCGTCGGCCTCAACTCCGAGGGAGGGAACCACCATCGCGGTGGTCCCCCTCCCCGTTGTCACCCCGCCGCGTCGAGCGCCCGGTTGAGGGCGGTGACGTTGACACCCGGCTCACCCAGGAACCCGAGGGCGCGGCCGCCGGTGTGCTCGGCGACCAGCTGCCGCACCCGGTCCTCGCCCAGGCCGTTCTCCCGGGCCACCCGCGGCACCTGGAGGTCGGCGTAGGCGGTGCTGATGTGCGGGTCCAGGCCAGAGGCCGAGGCGGTGACGGCGTCGGGCGGGACGCGGTCCTCGTTGACGCCCTCGCGCTGGGCGATCTCCGTGCGGCGTTCGGCGATCACCGCGTCGTACTCGGTGTTCAGCTCGCCCTTGTTCGAGCCGCCCGACGCGGGCAGCGTGGCCGCTGAAGGCCGCGCCACGAACCACTGGTCGCCCTCGCGCGGGACGGCGACGAGTGTGGTGTCGACGGCTTCGGCGTTGGCGTGCAGTCCGGGCAGCCGGCTGACGGCCCACACGGCGGCCGGGTAGAGCACGCCGGTGATCACGGTGAGCACGAGCAGGACGCGCAGCCCTGCCAGTGCCTGCTTGACGAAGTTGTTCACCTTCAGGGTCACCCGATTCCAGGGATGAGTCGCACGAGCAGGTCGATCAGCCAGATCCCGGCGAACGGCGTGACCACGCCGCCGAGGCCGTAGACGAGCAGATTGCGCCGCAGCAGCGCGGAGGCGCTGGAGGGCTGGTAGCGCACGCCCCGCAGCGCCAGCGGGATCAGCACCACGATGATCAGCGCGTTGAAGATCACCGCCGAGAGGATCGCCGACTGCGGCGAGGCCAGGTGCATGATGTTGAGTTTGTCCAACTGCGGGTAGATGGCGGCGAACATCGCCGGGAGGATCGCGAAGTACTTGGCCAGGTCGTTGGCCACCGAGAATGTGGTCAGCGCGCCGCGCGTGATCAGCAACTGCTTGCCGATCTCCACGACCTCGATGAGCTTGGTCGGGTCCGAGTCCAGGTCGACCATGTTCCCGGCCTCCTTGGCGGCCGAGGTGCCGGTGTTCATGGCCACGCCCACGTCGGCCTGGGCCAGCGCGGGGGCGTCGTTGGTGCCGTCACCGGTCATCGCGACGAGCTTGCCGCCCTCCTGCTCCCTCTTGATCAGGGCCATCTTGTCCTCGGGCTTGGCCTCGGCCAGGAAGTCGTCCACACCGGCCTCGGCGGCGATGGCGCGGGCCGTGAGCGGGTTGTCACCGGTCACCATCACGGTGCGGATGCCCATGGCGCGCAGCTCGGCGAACCGCTCCCTCATGCCGGGCTTGACCACGTCGGACAGCCGGATCACGCCCAGCACCCGGTCGTCCACGGCCACGACCAGGGGCGTGCCGCCCTCGGCGCTGATCCCGTCCACGACCGCGCGGGTGGGCTCGTCCAGGGTGAACGCGCTCGCCGCGCCCTTGCGCACCCGCCGCCCGTTGAGGTCGATACCGCTGACCCGGGTCTGCGCGGTGAACGGCACGAACTCGCCGGTCTTCTCCTGCTCCGTCGGGTCGGCCGACCGACCGTAACGCTGCACACAAAGCTCGATCACGCTGCGGCCCTCGGGGGTGCCATCGGCCAACGACGACAACCGGGCCGCGTCGACCAGGGCGTCCGTCCCCACGCCAGGCGTCGGGATGAACTCGGTGGCACGCCGGTTGCCCCACGTGATGGTGCCGGTCTTGTCCAGCAGCAGCGTGTCCACGTCCCCGGCGGCCTCGACCGCCCTGCCGGAGGTGGCCAGCACGTTGCGCTGCACCAGCCGGTCCATGCCCGCGATGCCGATCGCGGAGAGCAGCGCGCCGATCGTGGTCGGGATCAGGCACACCAGCAGCGCCGTGAGCACGATCACCGACTGCTCGCCGCCCGAGTACACGGCGAAGGGCTGCAACGCGACGACGGCGAGCAGGAAGATGATCGTCAGCGTGGACAGCAGGATGGTCAGCGCGATCTCGTTGGGGGTCTTCTGCCGCCGCGCGCCCTCGACCAGGGCGATCATCCGGTCCACGAACGTCTCGCCGGGCTTGGCCGTGATGCGCACGACGATCCGGTCCGACAGGACCGTGGTGCCGCCGGTGACCGCGGACCGGTCGCCGCCGGACTCGCGGATGACCGGCGCGGACTCGCCGGTGATCGCGGACTCGTCGACGGTGGCGATGCCCTCGACCACGTCACCGTCGCCGGGGATCACCTCCCCGGCTTCGACGACGACGAGGTCGCCGACCGTCAACTCGGTGCCCGGCACGGTGCGGCCGTCGGTCAGGCGGGCGACCGCGTCCTTCTTCGTCGCGCGCAACGAGTCCGCCTGGGCCTTGCCCCGGCCCTCGGCGACGGCCTCAGCGAGGTTGGCGAACAGCACGGTCAGCCACAGCCACACCGCCACCGCGACGGTGAACACGCTCGGGTCGGTCGCGGCGAACACCGTAACGAGGACCGAGCCGACCCACACGACGAACATGACCGGGTTGCGCGCCTGGTGACGCGGATCGAGCTTGCGCAGCGCGTCGGGCAGCGAGGTCAGCAGTTGGCGGGGGTTGAACACCCCGGCAGCCACCTGCCGGCTCGGATTCCGAGCGTGGCGTTCGCGAATCTCCTGCGGAGTCCGCTGCGGGTGTTCGGTGGTGGTGGTCACAGCAGGGCCTCCGCGATGGGACCGAGGGCGAGGGCGGGGACGAAGGTCAGCGCGGCGACCAGGACGATCGCCCCGCCGAGCAGGGTGGCGAACAGCGGGCCGGTGGTCGGCAGCGTGCCGGCCGTGACCGGCACCTTCCGCTGCCCGGCCAGCGACCCGGCCAGGCACAGCACGGCGACGACGGGCACGAACCGGCCCAGTGCCATGCACACGCCCAGCGACGCCTGGAACCAGTCGTTGGTCACCGTGATGCCGGCGAACGCGCTGCCGTTGTTGTTCGACGCCGACGCGTAGGCGTAGAGGATCTCCGACAGGCCGTGCGCACCGGGGTTGTTCAACGCGCCCTGCGTGGACGGCAGCACGGCCGCGACGCCCGCGCCGATCAGCAACACGGTCGGCATGGCCAGGATCGACACCGCCGCCGCCGTCACTTCGCGGCGACCCAGCTTCTTGCCCAGGTACTCGGGCGTGCGGCCGACCATCAACCCGGCCAGGAACATCGCGATCACGGCCATCACCAGGATGCTGTAGAGGCCGGTGCCCACACCGCCCGGCGTCATCTCGCCGAACAGCATGTTCAGCAGCGCGCCGCCGCCACCCAGCCCGGTGAAGCTGTCGTGCATCGAGTTCACCGCACCTGTCGACGTGGCCGTGGTGGTGTTGGCGAACAACGCGCTCGACGGGACGCCGAACCGCAGTTCCTTGCCCTCCAACGGACGCAGGCCGCTCGCCTCCGCCGCCCAGATCACCGCCAACATCGCGCTCCACAACGCGCCCATCACGCCGAGCAGCACATACCCCTGCCGGCGGTCGCCGACCATCGTGCCGAAGGTGCGGGTGAGCGACACCGGGATGACCAGAATCAGGAAGATCTCGATGAGGTTGGACCAGGCGTTGGGGTTCTCGAACGGGTGGGCGGAGTTGGCGTTGAGCACCCCGCCGCCGTTGGTGCCCAACTCCTTGATCGCCTCCTGGCTCGCCACCGGTGCCGTGGCGACGAGCTGCCCGTCGACGTCCACACCGGACTTCAGGCTCATCACCACGCCGGTGGCGACCAGGACGATCGCGAACATGAACGCCACCGGCAGCAGGACGCGGATCGTGCCGCGGGTCAGGTCGACCCAGAAGTTGCCCAACCGGTCGGTGCGGCTGCGGACGAACCCGCGCACCAGGGCCATCGCCACCGCCAGGCCCACCGCGGCGGAGACGAAGTTCTGCACCGTCAACCCGATCATCTGCACGGTGTGCCCCATGACGGTCTCGGGCACGTAGGACTGCCAGTTCGTGTTGGTCACGAAGCTGACCGCGGTGTTGAACGCCATGCCCGGGGGCACGTTGCCCCGGTCGTAGGCCCACGGCAGCACCGACTGCACCCGCTGGAGCACGTAGAGCAGCACCACGCCGACGAAGGAGAACCCCAGCACGCCCAGCGCGTATGTGCCCCAGCGCTGCTCGGAGTCCGGATCGACGCGCGCGACCTTGTAGACCGCGCGTTCCACCTTGGAATGCTCGGCACCCGTGTAGACGCGGGCCATGTAGTCGCCGAACGGCCGGTACACCACGGCCAGGGCGACGATCAGCAGACCGACCTGGAGCAGACCGGCCACAGTAGAGGACATCAGAATTTCTCCGGACGGACCAGCGCGACGAACAGGTACCCGATCAACAGCAGGGCCAGCACACCGCCGACGGTGTTGGCCATCACCCCGGTGCCGCTCACAACCGCCCCAGACCGCGCACGCCGAGCGCCAGCAGCAGGAACACACCTATGATCAGCAGCACGTAGGCCAGATCGGCCATCTCCGCGCCCCTTCCCGACTCCGAGCGGTCTCGACGGACCGCCATGCCGGAAAGGATGCACCCGGAAGTGGCCGGCCCACGGATGCCTGACGGGTCCCTAACGCCCTCGATCCGGTCCCTTACGCGATGTTGACGACCGGGAGACGCCGGTCTCACCGCAGGTCACGACCGGGTTAACCACGATCGCTGCGGGCGCTGCGCACAGTGACGAGCACGAGGCGGTCGAGCGCCTGTCCCGGCTGGTCGCCCGGTAGCTGCAGCGTTCGGCGTCTTCGGCGACCGACTGGGCCGCGCCAGAATCTGAACCGTGCTCACAGGCGGCTGCCGAACCGGCGTCGTACCGGACTCCGCAGTCACGTACTGCTACCCAGTTGTTCGGATTCAGCACTCCCAGTAATTATTGGCAAGCTCAGTTCGTCCACGCCCGACCTGTGCCGAGCAGGCCGCCCGGTAGCAGGCGCACAGGATCGGCGGGAGAACCCACCCTGAAAGAATCGGAGCGAGGACAAAGGAGTCTGCTCAGATGACCTCACCCCTGTTATCGAGGATCGGTCGCGCTGCCGCCGTGGCGTTCACGGCCATCGCAACCACTTCCACCCTCACCGGCGGCGCGAGCGCCGACCCGGCCGCAGCGGCGGTGCCGTTCAAGGCCGAGCACACTGACCGCTGCCTGAGCAGCCACACCACCGGCCAGTTGGCCTGGCGCAACGCGCTGCCGGTCCCGACGCCCCACCCCGTGACCGCGGTCAAGGTCACCGGTGAGGTCGCGCTGCGCAACGCCACCCCGTGCGCCCCGCCCACCCGAGCCGTCGCGGTGGCCGTGTTCACCGCCTACAACGGCCGCACCGCCGTCGATACCGAGCGCCAGAGCACCACCGGCGCGACCAAGTTCGAGTTCGTGCTCTCCGTGCCGCTCGTCCCGACGCCGACCCCGGTGCCCATCGACCGCGTCACCGTCCAGGTCTGCCACACCGCCATCACCCCCATCCCCGAACCAGGCCCGCTCACCTGCGGCGACATCTCCACCTACCCCATCTCCTGACCCGTGCGGCGGGTGTGGCGGGCGATCCACCCCGTCATACCCGCCACCCGGTCGATGACGGGTGATCACTCATCGCCGTCATCGCCACGGTCATCGTCTCCGTCGTCATCGTCATCGTCGAGGTCGACCGGGGATAGGTCGGCCGGTTGCGGTCACACCCCGACCGTCCTGGAGGCGACGATCGCCCGACTGCGGGCCAGGCGGTGGGTGCGGCGGATCTCCGCCTCCGCACGGCGGCGGCGGTCCTCGGCGCTGTCCGGCACCACGGGCGGGACCGGCCGCGGACGGCCGTCGTGGTCCACGGCCACCAGCACCACGTAGGCCGAGGCCACGTGCACCGCGGGCACCGAGCGGTCCCAACGGTCGGCGGTGACCCGCACCCCGACCTCCATCGAGGTGTTGCCGGTCCAGTTGACCTGGGCGTGCAGGTGCAGCACGTCACCCACGCGCACCGGGACCAGGAACACCATCTCGTCGACCGCGACCGTCACCGACGGGCCCTCGCAGTGCCGCGCCGAGACCACCCCGGCCAGCGAGTCGACCAGCTTCATCAGCACCCCGCCGTGCACGGTGCCCATCAGGTTGGTGTCGTGGTCGTCGGTGATCCGCGAGATCGTCAACCTCGACGCGGCGGTGGGCTTGCCGCTCACCCCAACTCCGCCCGCACCCGCCGGGCCGCGGCAACCAGGGTGCGCAGCGCCGGTTCGACCTCGCGGTAGCCGCGGGTCTTCAGGCCGCAGTCGGGGTTGACCCACAGCCGGTTTCCCGGCAGTACCCGCGCGGCGGCGGCCACCAGCTCGACGACCTCGTCCACGTCGGGTACCCGCGGCGAGTGGATGTCGTACACGCCGGGGCCCACGCCGCGGCTGAAACCGTTGGCCCGCAGGTCTTCCAGGATTTCCATCTTGGACCGTGCGGCCTCGATGGTGGTCACGTCCGCACCCAGGCCGTCGATGGCGTCGATGACCTCGCCGAACTCCGAGTAGCACAGATGCGTGTGTACCTGGGTCTCCGGTGCGGCGCCGGAGGTGGCCAGGCGGAACGCGGCCACCGACCACTCCAGGTAGGCGGGTTGGTCGGCGGCGCGCAGCGGCAGCAGCTCGCGCAGCGCGGGCTCGTCGACCTGCACGATGCGGATGCCGGCGGCCTCCAGGTCGGCGACCTCGTCGCGCAGCGCCAGCGCCACCTGGTCGGCGGTGTCGGCCAGGGGCTGGTCGTCGCGGACGAACGACCACGCCAGGATCGTCACCGGCCCGGTCAGCATGCCCTTGACCGGCCGTTCGGTCAGCGATTGGGCGAAACTCGCCCACGGCACGGTGATCGGTCCGGGGCGGGTGACGTCGCCGTGCAGGATCGGCGGGCGCACGCAGCGCGAGCCGTAGGACTGCACCCAGCCGTGCTCGGTGGTGGCGAAGCCGTCCAGGTGCTCGGCGAAGTACTGCACCATGTCATTGCGCTCGGGCTCGCCGTGCACCAGCACGTCCAGCCCGATGTCCTCCTGAAGCGCGATGACACGGGCGATCTCGGCGCGCATCCGCTCGACGTACTCCGCCTGCGACAGCGCACCCGACCGCAGTTCCGCGCGAGCAGTGCGGATGTCGGCGGTTTGGGGGAACGAGCCGATGGTCGTGGTCGCCAGCGGCGGGAGGTCCAGGCGGTCTTCCTGGGCGGCGGCGCGGTGGGCGTAGGGCGCGCGTTCGCGGTCCTGCGGGCGCAGCGCGGCCAGCCGGGCCCGCACGGCCTCGTCACGGCGGGGGCTCGCGGCGGGCTCGTCGGCCTGGCCGGCCCACGCGCCGGTCACGCCCTCGCGCAGCGCGCGGCCTAGCAGCACGACCTCGCGGACCTTCTGCCTGGCGAACGCCAGCCGCGACCGCACCGCCGGGTCCAGCCCGGTCTCCGCGTCGAGGTCGTAGGGCACGTGCAGCAGCGTCGAGGAAGTCGACACCGCCACCTCGCCTGCCGAACCGAGCAGCGACACCGCCGTGGCCAGCGCCTTCCGCAGGTCGGTGCGCCACACGTTGCGGCCGTCCACCACCCCGGCCACCAGCGTCTTGTCCCGCAGCGCCGGGATGCCCGCGATCCCGTCAACCGCGCCCGCGACCAGGTCCACGCCGATCGCCTCGACGGCCGTGCCCGCCAGCACCGGCAGGGCGGGGCCGAGGCTGCCGTAGTAGCCGGTGACCAGGAGCTTCGGGCGGGCGTTGAGCGAGGCCAGCCGGGTGTAGGCCCGGCCCAGCGCGGCCAGGTCCGTTTCCGCGCGGTCGGCGGCGAAGGCCAGCTCGTCGAGCTGGACCCACACCACGCCCTGCGCCGCCAGCACAACCAGCAGCTCGGCGTAGACGTCCACCAGGTCGTCCAGCCGCGCCAGCGGGTCGGCGCCCTTGGCCAGCAGCAGGAACGTCACCGGGCCCAGCAGCACCGGCCGGGTCTCGATCCCCAGCCGGCGGGCCTGCCGGTAGTCGGCCAGCGGCTTGTCCCCGGCCAGCCGGAACACCGTGTCCGGGCCGATCTCGGGCACCAGGTAGTGGTAGTTGGTGTCGAACCACTTCGTCAGCTCCAGCGGCGGCGCCTGCGCGTCGCCCCGTGCCGCCGCGAAGTAGGAGTCCAGCTCGTGCTCGCGCCGGTAGCGGTCCGGGACCGCGCCGACGAGGAACGCCGTGTCGAGCACCTGGTCGTAGAACGAGAACGTGTTGGACGGGATCGAGTCCAGCCCGGCGTCGCGCAACTCCCGCCACGTTGCCGCGCGCAGGTCGGCAGCGGTGGCGAGCAGGGTGTCCCGGTCGGTCCTCCCCGCCCAGTACGCCTCCACGGCGCGCTTGAGTTCCCGATGGGGACCGATCCTCGGATATCCGAGCACGGTGGCGCCGATACCGCTGGTCACAAGCTCTCTCCTCGCGAGCGTGCGTGAAGTCCGGTCGCTGTCACGGGCACGCTTCGCGGGCGGCACTCGGCCGCGTCCGCGCGAGCCCTCCCGCGAGGCTCCCGGACACCGCGTACCCGGTGGGTGCGCGGACCGGTGGCAGGTCTTCGGACTCACGGGCGTCGAACCCACTCCTACCGGCCGTCGCTTCCCACGCGGAGCGCGCAGTGCTTGGTTGACGGCTTTCGTTCCCGTTCACCGCTGCGGGGCAGTCCCGGATTCGCACCGGGTTCCCTCTTGCCTCGCCTCCGCCGTCACCGACGCGGGCGAACCACCAGCGACGGCAGCGTAGCGCACCGCGGGAACACCGCTCAGAATCCGGGAACCGCCTGGTGCGCATCGGTGATGCGTGAGCGGTGCCCTCCTCGTCCGGGAACGGGCTGCTGTTTGAAGGATGAACCCCGAGAGCGGGCCGGCGCAGCGGACACGTGTCCATGTGGGGGTGGGTTGCGCGGCGATCTACAACATGTAGTGTTCCCGCCGTCGATGGTTCCGACGCCCTCCGAGGGCCGAGGAGGCAAGAGGGAACCCGGTGCGAATCCGGGACTGCCCCGCAGCGGTGAGTGGGAACGACCGCCGTCACGAAGCACTGCGCGTCACGCGTGGGAAGCGACGGCCAGTAGGTCCGGTGTCAGCCGGGTGTCCGCGAGTCCGAAGACCTGCCGTCGGTGCGCGCGCCGGCCGGCGTGCGCGTGTCCGGGGCCTCGTGGGCGGGCCGACACGGATCAGCGTGCCGTCGCGCACGCGCTCTGTGGCACCCCCGCGTGCTCCGGGCCGCTCCAGGCTCGCGAGGAGAGGGCTGTGTCGACCACAACCACGAGCACCACCGCGCAGGTGCGGGTGATCCGCCGCGACGGCAGTGCCTCGGCGTTCGACGCCACCAGGATCGCGGTGGCGATGACCAAGGCGTTCCTGGCCGTGGAGGGCGACGCCGCCGCGTCGTCTTCCCGCCTGCACCCCCTGGTGGAAGACCTGACGGCGCAGGTGGGGGCCGCGCTGCTCAAGCGCGCGCGGCCGGATGTCGCGCTGCACGTCGAGCAGATCCAGGACCAGGTGGAACTGGTGCTGATGCGCGGCGGTCACCACGAGGTGGCCCGTGCCTACGTGCTCTACCGCGAGGAGCACGCCAAGGCCCGCGAGGTCGTGCCCGCCGCATCGGAGTTCCGCGTCAAGGGTCCGGACGGCGAGCTGGTCCTGCTGGACTGGGACCGCGTGGGCGTCGTGGTCGGTGAGGCGTGCGCGGGCCTGGCCGACACCTCGCCGGAGGTCGTGCTGGCCGAGGTGCGGCGCACCGTCTACGACGGCATCACGGTCGACGAGCTGGCCGTGGCGCTGGTGATGGCGGCGCGGACGCTGGTGGAGACCGAGCCGAACTACTCGTTCGTGGCCGCCCGGCTGTTGCTGGACCGGCTGCGCCGCGAGGTGCTGACCCGGCTCGCCGGACGCCCGGTCGAGGCCACCGGCGAGCAGATGTCCTACGTGGACTACTTCCCGGCCTACGTGCGCCTGGGCATCGAGCTGGACCGGCTCGACCCGGAGCTGGCGGACTTCGACGTCGAGCGCCTGGCCGCCGCGATCCACCCGGAGCGGGACACGAAGTTCGACTTCCTGGGGATGCAGACGCTCTACGACCGGTACTTCCTGCACGACCACGGCACCCGTTACGAGCTGCCGCAGGCGTTCTTCATGCGCGTGGCGATGGGCCTGGCCCTGCGCGAGGACGACCGGGAAGCGCGCGCGATCGAGTTCTACGAGCTGCTGTCCTCGTTCGACTTCATGGCCTCGACGCCCACGCTGTTCAACTCCGGCACCACCCGCCCTCAACTCTCGTCGTGCTTCCTGACCACCGTGGACGACGACCTGGACGGCATCTTCCGCGGGTACCGGAACAACGCGCTGCTGGCGAAGTTCTCCGGTGGCCTGGGCAACGACTGGACGCCGGTGGGGGGCCGGGGGGCGGCCCGAAGGGGGCCCCAAAGCCCGGCCCACGGGGTGGTGGGGGTGCGGGATATAGCCCAACCAACCCGCC
>NZ_JBHYXZ010000002.1:66954-77285 GCF_042752395.1 Actinosynnema sp. NPDC059335
CACCCGGGTTCCCCACGCTGGGGCGGTAATCTCCGGGGGTTACCTAAACCCCGGGGTGGGGCCTATTTTCCCGGGGGGCGGGGCAACCGAGGGCCCGCGGGGGCGCCCCTGGGGCGCGCACATCAGGGGCACCAACGGCGAGTCCCAGGGTGTGGTGCCGTTCCTGAAGATCGCCAACGACACGGCGGTGGCGGTCAACCAGGGCGGCAAGCGCAAGGGCGCGGCCTGCGCATACCTGGAGACCTGGCACGTGGACGTCGAGGAGTTCCTCGACCTGCGCCGCAACACCGGTGACGACCGCCGCCGCACGCACGACATGAACACCGCGAACTGGGTGCCCGACGAGTTCCTGCGCCGGGTGGAGGCCGACGCCGACTGGACCCTGTTCTCCCCCGACGAGGTCCCGGACCTGCACGACCTGTACGGTCGCGCGTTCGCGCAGCGCTACCGCGCCTACGAGGCCGCCGCCGACCGCGGCGGGATTCGCGTCTTCAAGCGGGTGCGCGCGGTCGAGCTGTGGCGGCGGATGCTGACCGTGCTGTTCGAGACCGGCCACCCGTGGATCACCTTCAAGGACCCGTGCAACCTGCGCTCGCCGCAGCAGCACGTCGGCGTGGTGCACTCCTCGAACCTGTGCACCGAGATCACCCTGAACACCTCCGCCGACGAGGTGGCCGTCTGCAACCTGGGCTCGGTCAACCTGGCCAACCACGTCACCGCCGACGGTCTGGACACCGCCCGGCTGGAGCGCACCGTCCGCACCGCGGTGCGGATGCTCGACAACGTCATCGACATCAACTTCTACACCATCCCCGAGGCACGCCGGTCCAACCTGCGGCACCGCCCGATCGGCCTGGGTCTGATGGGCTTCACCGACGCCCTGTTCACCCAGCGCCTGGTCCCTGGCTCGCCGGAGGCGGTGGAGTTCGCCGACCGCAGCATGGAGGCGATCAGCTACCACGCCCTGTCCGCCTCGGCCGACCTGGCGCGGGAGCGCGGCAGTTACGAGTCGTTCGAGGGCTCGCTGTGGAGCCGGGGCGTCCTGCCCATCGACTCCGTCGCCCTGCTCGCCGAAGCCCGCGACGGCGCACTGGACATGGACACCTCCACCACCCTGGACTGGGACGCCCTGCGCGAGAGGGTGCGCGGCGGGATGCGCAACTCCAACACCATGGCCATCGCACCCACCGCCACGATCTCCAACATCTGCGGTGTCGGCCAGTCGATCGAGCCGCTGTTCCGCAACCTGTACGTGAAGTCGAACATGTCCGGGGACTTCACCGTCCTCAACCGGCACCTGGTCGCCGACCTCAAGGCACTGGGCCTGTGGGACGAGGCGATGGTGGCCGATTTGAAGTACTTCGACGGCTCGCTCGTCCCGATCGACCGGGTGCCCGACGAGCTCAAGGCGCTGTACGCCACCGCCTTCGAGGTCTCCTCCGAGTGGCTGGTCGAGGCCGCCTCCCGACGGCAGAAGTGGCTCGACCAAGCCCAGTCACTCAACCTCTACATCGCCGCCCCCAACGGTCGCAAGCTCGACGCGATCTACCGCCTGGCTTGGCACAAGGGCCTCAAGACCACCTACTACCTGCGCTCGACCGCCGCCACCAGCGTGGAGAAGTCCACCCTGCGCGGCACCGACGGCAAGCTCAACGCCGTCCAGCCGGTCGCGCCGGTCATCCCCGCCGCCTGCTCCGTCACCGATCCCGACTGCGAGGCCTGCCAGTGACCACGGATATCCCCGACACCACCGGTCTCGGCGCGATCGACCGCGACGGCGGCCGGGTGCACGTCGACGACAAGGCGATGATCAACGCACGGGCCGACGTCAACCAGCTCCTGCCGCTGAAGTACCACTGGGCGTGGGAGAAGTACCTCGCCGGCTGCGCCAACCACTGGATGCCCACCGAGGTCTCCATGCAGGCCGACATCGCCCTGTGGCGCTCCCCCACCGGCCTCACCGACGACGAACGGCACGCCATCAAGCGCAACCTCGGGTTCTTCGCCACCTCGGAGTCGCTGGTGGCAAACAATGTCGTGCTCGCCGTCTACCGGAACCTCACCAACCCCGAGTGCCGCCAGTACCTGCTGCGCCAGGCGTTCGAGGAGGCCGTGCACACCCACACCTTCCAGTACATCTGCACCTCGCTGGGCTTGGACGAGGGCGAGTTGTTCAACATGTACCGGGAAGTCCCCTCCATCACCGACAAGGCCGCCTGGGCGCTCCAGTACACCCAGCACCTGGAGGACCCCGCGTTCCGCACCGGCACCCCGGAAAACGACCAGGCGTTCCTGCGCGATCTGATCGCGTTCTACGTGGTGTTCGAGGGCATGTGGTTCTACACCGGCTTCGCCCAGATCCTCTCGTTCGGCCGCCGCAACAAGATGGTCGGCGTCGCCGAGCAGTACCAGTACATCCTGCGCGACGAGTCCATCCACCTCAACTTCGGCATCGACGCGATCAACCAGATCAAGGTCGAGAACCCCGGGCTGTGGACCGGGGCGTTCCAGGCCGAGGTCCGCACCATGCTGGGTGAGGCCTGCGAGCTGGAAGTGGCCTACGGCCGCGACACCATGCCCAACGGGCTGCTCGGCCTCAACGCCGACCAGTGCGAGCAGTACATGCGCTTCATCACCAACCGCCGCTGCGCCCAACTCGGCCTCACCCCCGTCTTCGGCCCCACCGACAACCCCTTCCCCTGGATGTCGGAGGCCATCGACCTGCGCAAGGAGAAGAACTTCTTCGAGACGCGGGTAACGGAGTACGCCTCCGGCAGCACCCTCGACTGGGACTGACCCGCCGGCCGGGTCGCGCCGGACGCGACCCGGCCCTGCCTTCTTCCCCTCCCCGAGGGGCGTCCCACCCTGCCCGCACGAAGGACACACCGTGCACTCCACCCTCACCCGGCTGCGCGCCGGCACAACGCTTCTTGGCCCCGCGTTCGTCGCCGCCATCGCCTACGTCGACCCCGGCAACGTCGCCACCAACACCGCCGCTGGCGCGCGCTACGAATACCTGCTCGTGTGGGTGCTCGTGGCGGCCAACGTGATGGCCGGCCTCGTGCAGTACCTCTCGGCCAAGCTCGGCCTGGTCACCGGTCGGTCCCTGCCCGAGATCCTGCGCGACCGGCTGCCCCGACCGCTGCGCCTGGCCTACTGGGGCCAGGCCGAGGTCGTCGCCATGGCCACCGACCTGGCCGAGGTTCTCGGCGGCGCCATCGCGCTGAACCTGCTGTTCGACCTGCCTCTGCCGGTGGGCGGTGTCATCACCGGTGTGGTGTCCACCGCCCTGCTGATGGTGCAGGACCGACGCGGCCAACAGCCGTTCGAGCGGGTCATCACGACGATGCTGGCGGTGATCGCCGTCGGCTTCGCCGCCGGTCTGCTCGTGTCCCCACCGGAGAGCGAGGCCCTGCGCGGCCTCGCCCCCCGCTTTGCCGACTCCGACAGCGTGCTGCTGGCCGCCGGGATGCTCGGCGCCACCGTCATGCCCCACGCCGTCTACCTGCACTCCGCCCTGGCCCGCGACCGCCACGGCCGCGCGCCCCACCTGCTGGCCGCCACCCGGGTCGACGTCACCGTGGCGATGGTCCTGGCCGGTGCGGTGAACACCGCCATGCTCCTCGTCGCCGCCTCGGCTTTGGCCGGCCACGAGGGCGTGGACAGCCTGGACGGCGTGCACGCCGCGATCGGGGCCGAGCTCGGCGGCGGTGTCGCCTTGTTGTTCGCCGTGGGGCTGCTCGCCTCCGGTTTCGCCTCCACCGCCGTGGGCTGCTACTCCGGCGCGGTCGTCCTGGACGGTCTGCTCAAGGTCCGCGTGCCCCTGTCGACCCGACGCGTGGTCACGCTCGTGCCCGCGCTCGTCGTGCTGGGCGCGGGCGTGGACCCGACGTTCGCACTGGTGCTCTCGCAGGTGGTGCTGTCCTTCGGCATCCCCTTCGCCCTGGTCCCGCTGGTCCGGCTGACCGCCAGTCGCACGCTGATGGGCGTCCACGTCAACCACCGGGCCGTCACCACCGCCGCAGTTCTCGTCGCCACCGCGGTGATCGCGCTGAACACGGCACTGATCTACCTGACCGTGCGATGAGTAAGCCGTTCGACTCCTGACGATGACCCACCACCACAGTGAAGCGCGTCACAGGAACTGCTGCGCTGTCGCGTGCGACTACCTGAACGGAGACCCATTCGTCTGCGATTCACCTGGAACAACAGCACTAGCCGCCGCCGGTCAAAGCCACTACCCGACCTGGAGGCACCTGTGAGGCCCGTCAGTTCGTCACCGCCTGATGCGGTGGCCGGTTTTCCGCGGGCGCTGCCTACCGGAGCGCAGCCGATCGGGCGCACCGAGGTCACCGCAGCGCTGGCGGCTGCGGCGACGATCAGCCCGGACTGCGCGGTCGACCAGGACCACACCGGCGAGCCGCTGCACTCGCTGCACACCGATCCCGCCGCCGTGACCGAGGCCGTGCGACGGGTCGGCGCGAGGTTCGAGGCCGCCGAGGCCCGTGTGGCCGCGTCGACCCTGCAATTCCTGGTGGCGCACCGGCTGTGGTCGGTCACCCTCGGCGCGCTGGCCGGCGGCGGGGTCGTGCCCGACCTGGACCGGCTGCGGTACCGCGTCGACGAGGATGGCTCCGTACGGCTGTCCCTGCCCGACCCGGGCGGGTGGATCACGAGCGGCGACCCCGCGCCGCTGTTGGTGCGCGTCGTGGTCGAGGAGCAGCTGGTGCCGTTCCACCGCGGGCTGCGCGCCGTGGTCAAGGTCGCCGACGGGCTGCTGCGGGGCAACGCCGCCGCGGCCCTGCGCAGCGCCCTGCGGCCACTGCCCGCCGACCTCGGCGCACTCGGGGACCGCCTGCTCACCACCCCGCTGCTGCGCGGCGCGCTGTCCTCCGACGGCATCCGCCGCAGCTGCTGCCTGTTCTACCGCACGCCCACCGGCCACACGTGCCGCGCCTGCCCGCTCGTCGGCGCTGCGGTCACTGTGAGGCGTTAGTTCGCCGCACGTGCTCGCTGGACAACTCCCCGAGCGATCCTGGCGGCGGGCGTGGGCCGGGTCAGCGCGTCGACCGTCGAAGGCGGGGCAGGAAGCGGCCGGTGGCGGCGGTGTAGTTGCGGTAGTCCGCACCGTGCAGGGCCAGCAGGTGGGGTTCCTCGACGGTGCGGACCTGGAGGTGCACGGCGGTGACCAGGGCGGCCAGGGCCAGCAGCGACAGCGGGTCACCCGCAGTGAGGGCCAGTCCGACGGCGGTGGCGGTCATGGCGGTGAAGACGGGTTTCGGACTTGGGCGAACAGCCCGTCGCGCACCAGCGCGGTGGGCTCGTCGGGATCGACGCCGACCCGCCAGGCTGCGCCCATCGCACGCTGGGCGGCCAGGGTCGCGGCGATCCCGACCACGGCGAGCACCACGCCGACCACGTCCAGGGCTCGGTGCTCCAGCACGGCCAGCGGGGCGAGCACGCCCGCCACCTGCAACAGCGGTCCGAGCAGTCCGGCGACCAGGGCGGCGGCGAACAGCACCCCGCCCCACCACGATGCCGAGCCGGGCCGCCCGCTCAGGCCCCGGAACCCGGTTGAGCCGGTGCGCCGATGGTGCAGCACGGTGCGCACACCGAACGCGAGCAGCAGATAGAGCAGGCACAACAGCAGTGCCACGGCGGCCACGACCCGGCCCCTTCCCGACGGTCAACGATTCAGCCGAGACTGTAATACAGCACTCGCTGTATGGTTGCGGGCATGGTGAAGTGTGAGACGCGGGAGGACGCGCTGGCCCGGCTGGGCAAGGCGCTGGCCGACCCGACCCGCTGCCGCATCCTCGTCGCCCTGCTCGACGGCATCAGCTACCCCGCCCAGCTCGCCGACCACCTCGGACTGACCCGCTCCAACGTGTCCAACCACCTGTCCTGCCTGCGCGGCTGCGGCCTGGTCGTCGCCACCTACGAAGGACGCCAGGTCCACTACGCCCTGGCCGACGCCCACCTCACGCGGGCACTGGGCGAGTTGGTCAAGGTCGTGCTCGCCGTGGACACCTCCGAGCCCTGCCTCGACGACGAGCGACCGGCGGCCGCCGCGACCACCGCGAAGGCGGGCAGATGAACGCCGAGCACGGCCGAATCGACCTGTCGTTGACCGCGCCGTCCGCTGCGGCGCCGGCGTCCGCCCCGACCGGGGGCGACGGGTGCGCGGACGGGTGCTGCGCGACCGGGACCACTACCGAGTCGACGGTGGACCCGCGGCGGCGGGCGGTGCTCACCCGACGGGTGCGGCTGCTGGTCGCCGCGACGATCACCTACAACGTCATCGAGGCCATCGTCGCGATCACCGCCGGGACGATCGCCTCCTCCACCGCGCTGATCGGCTTCGGCCTGGACTCCGTCATCGAGGTCGCCTCCGCCACCGCGGTGGCCTGGCAGTTCTCCGGCGCCGACCCAGCCAAGCGCGAGAAGGCGGCGTTGAAGGTCATCGCGGTGTCGTTCTTCGCCCTGGCCGCCTACGTCACCGTCGAGTCCGTGCGCGCCCTGTTCGGCGCCGCCGAGGCCGACCACTCCACGGTGGGCATCGTGCTGGCGGCGGTGTCATTGCTGGTCATGCCGTTCCTGTCGGTCGCGCAGCGCCGCGCCGGACGGGAACTGGGGTCGGTCAGCGCGGTCGCGGACTCCAAGCAGACGCTGCTGTGCACCTACCTGTCCGGCGTGTTGCTGGTCGGTCTCGTGCTCAACTCGCTGTTCGGCTGGTCCTGGGCCGATCCGCTGGTCGCCCTGGTGATCGCCGCCGTCGCGGTCAAGGAAGGACGCGAAGCCTGGCGCGGCGAGCACTGCGGCTGCTGACCTACTTCACATCACCCGATGTCACATGGATCTCGACGCGTCCGGGTCGGCGGTGTGGTCGACCATGGCGACATGCATGTTCACCGGTTGACCGCCGAGGATCACGGGTTGCTCGACGTCGCGGTGCGCAGGTTCCGCGACGTCGTGGTCGAGGATCACGCCTCGTTCTTGGAGGATCCCGCGACGGTCGTGTTCGTGGCGCTGGAGGACGACGAGGTGGTCGGGTGGGTGTGGGGCTGCCGGCAGCGCCACGTCTGCGGTTACTCGCAGGTGCAGTTGTACGAGATCGGCGTCGCCGAGCAGGCGCGGAGGCGTGGGGTGGGGCGCGCGCTGCTGACGGCGTTCCGCGAGCACGCCGTTCGAGCGGGCGCCCGGAAGATGTGGCTGTTCACCGACGAGGACAACCACGCCGCGAAGGCGCTGTACGAGGCTGCCGGCGGGCGACCGTCGCCGCACGCCGATGCGGGTTACTGGTGGGTGTTCGACGGCGACGAGGCCCGCTGACCCGGGCAGCGCGTCGGACCGGAAACGGGACGACACCCCATCGGAGATGCTGCCAGCATGTCCCGATGCGCGTGCACACCGCCTACGAAGGCGCTCTCGGCGACCACTTCGCCCACCGTGCCACCGACAGCCCCTACAACGCTTACACGGACCGGCCGGCCGTGCTCGCCCTCGCCGGGGATGTCACCGGGTTGCGGGTCCTCGACGCCGGGTGCGGCGCGGGGCACTACATCACCGAGTTGCGGGCGCGGGGAGCAGCCGAGGTGGTCGGTGTCGACGGCAGCGCGACGCTGCTCGGGCACGCCCGCGAGCGCATCGCGGGCGATCCCGCGGTGCGGCTGCACCGGCACGACCTGGAGGAGCCGCTGACCTTCCTGGCCGACAGCTCGTTCGACGTCGTGGTGATGGCCTTGGTGCACCACCACGTCGAGGCCCGGCGGCAACTGCTGGCCGAGATGCACCGCGTCCTGCGGCCGGGCGGTGTCCTGGTGCTGTCCACCACGCACCCGATCGCCGACTGGACGTGGCACGGCGGGTCCTACTTCGACGAGGAGCGCGTCGAGGCGACGGTAGGCGACGGCCTCACCATCAACTACCGCCGCATGACGTTGCAGACGTTCCTGAACGAGCTGCTCGACGCCGGTTTCGCGTTGGAGCGCGTCGCGGAACCCCGGGCCGCCGAGGAGGCCCGTCGCGTCGACGAGCGGCGGTACCTCAAGACCCAGCGGACGCCGTTCTTCCTCGCCGTGAGGATGAGGAAGGATCCGGGCACGCTGGCTACCAGGTGACGGGGAGCCGGTCCAGGCCACGTGCCATCCGGCCCTGCCGCCAGGACAGTTCGTCCGCCGTGACGGCGAGCCGCAGGGTCGGGAAGCGGCGCAGTAGGGAGCCGATGGCCACGCGCAGCTCGGCCTTGGCCAACTGTGCGGCGACGCAATAGTGCAAGCCGTAGCCGAACGCCAAGTGCGGGTTCGGTTTGCGGGTGACGTCGAGTTCGTCGGGGCGCTCGAAGACGCGCTCGTCGCGGTTGGCGGCATCGGGATGGACCATGATGGCGTCACCGGCGCGGACGAGCACGCCGCCCAGTTCGACGTCCTCCAGGGCGATGCGGGTGAAGCCGGCCGAGGTGACCAGGGGGTTGAAGCGCAGCAGTTCGTCGACGGCCCGGTCGATCAGCGCGGGGTCGGCGCGCAGCGCGGCCAGCTGATCGGGGTGGGTGAGCAGGGCGTGGATGCCGTTGCCGAGTTCGCTGGTCGTGGTTTCCAAACCTGCGTAGAGCAGGGTCACGCCCAGCACGACCAGTTCGTCCTCGCTGAGCCGGTCGGCGGTGTCACGCGCTTCGACCAGGGCGCCGAGCAGGTCGTCGGTCGGTGTGTGGCGGCGGGCGGCGACCAGGCCGGCCACGTAGTCCTTCAGCCTGGCGAACGCGTCGTGGATCTCCTCGCTGGTGAACGCGGTGGTGGCCAGGGCGACGTCGATCCAGCCGGCGAACTCCTCGCGGTCGGCCACCGGCACGCCCAGCATCTGGCAGATCACCGCCACGGGCACCGGCACGGCGAAGCCGGCGATCAGGTCGGCGGGCGGTCCCTGTTCCTCGATCCGGTCGAGCAGTTCGTCGGTGACGCGTTGGGCGTGTTCGGCCAGGTGCTGGATCCGGCGGGGGCTGAAGGCGGCGGCGACCAGGCGGCGCAGGCGGGTGTGCTCGGGCGGGTCGACGGTGTGCAGGGTGGCGTCGGTGTGCCTGCGAGGTGAGGCTCGGGGCACGTCGCGGTCCAGCAGCGCGGCCCGGCTGAACCTCGGGTCGCTGAGCACCGTGCGGACGTCGGCGTGCCGCACGGCCAGCCAGGCGTCGCCGCCGTAGGGCAGGGATACACGGCTGAGCGGTTCGTGGTCGCGCAGGTGGGCGTACTCCGGCTCCAGCTCCAGGCCGGTCGGCTCGCGAAACGGGTAGGCGCGGGCTGCCTGCGTGGGTCGCATCGGGTCCCCCAACCTCGAAGTCCGGCTGTCACCACCACAGGTCGGCCGGGAGTGCCAGGGAGTTCCCGCGAAGTCGATCGGAGCTCATCTGCGGCGGGAACCGGCGGGCACCGCCAGACGACCATAGGACTGAAGCGATTCCACACGAGGACGACGTGGCTGGAGCGGCATGGACTGGTACGAGGACGACGATCTCTGGGTGGGCTTCGCCGAGGTGATGTTCCCACCGCGCCGGGCGGCGGAGGCGGAACGCCTGGTGACCACCTCGCCGCTGCTCAAGGTCGCGGCGGGTGACCGGGTACTGGACCTGGCCTGCGGGCCGGGCACGCACGTCGTGCCGCTGGCCCGGCACGGGGCGGTGGTCACCGGGGTGGATCTAAGCGAGGCGATGCTCACGCGGGCCCGCGTGGCGTGCGAGCAGGCGGAAGTCACAGCGCGGTTGGTGCGTGCGGACATGCGCGAGCACGTCGAACCGGGCGCCTACGACCTGGTGGTCAACATGTACACGTCGTTCGGCTACTTCACCGAGCCCGGCGAGAACCTAGCCGTGCTGCGCAACGCCCACGCCAGCCTCGCCCCCGGCGGTCGGTTGCTGGTCGACGTGCTGGGCAAGGAGGTGTTCGCCGGGTGGGTCGGTCGACCGCAGGCGGTGGACGTCGGTGGCGGCACGGTGTTCATGCGTGACACGGTCCTGGACGACTGGACGCGGGTGCGCAGCGACTGGACGTGGGTGCGCGGGGACGAGGTGCGGCGCACGTCGCTGTACTCCACCCTCTACAGCGCCGCCGAGCTGCGGGCGCTGTTCGAGCAGGCCGGGTTCACCAACGTGGAGTGCTTCGGCGATTTCGACGCCTCTCCCTACGACAACCACGCCCGCAGGCTGATCGTGCGGGGCACCCGCGCTTGAGACGCCGCCCCGGGGGGGGCGGGCCCCCGCGGCCCCCCCCTCCCCCCCCCCCGGGGGCCGCCGGCGACCAGCGGGGCCTGGGCCCCGGGGACCCCGCGCGGGGGGCTGCCCATGG
>NZ_JBHYXZ010000002.1:77295-134902 GCF_042752395.1 Actinosynnema sp. NPDC059335
TCCGCCCCCCCCCCCCCACCCACACCCCCGCGGCGGGGGGGGGCGGGCGGCCCCCCCGAGGTCCCCCCCCCGCGCGGGCGGCGCCGCGCCCCGCCCCCCCCCCCCCCCGGACACCTCAGGAGGCGCCGGCGAAGCAGGTGCCCTTGGCGCCGGGGAACAGGTCCGGTGCGAGTCCGATGGCGAAGTCGCGGATGAGCACGTCGACGTCGAGGTAGGTCTTGGCGCGGCACTCCTCGAAGTTCTCGTCCACACCGGCGATGAAGGCGTTCTCCCTGAAGGGCCTGAACTGGTTGGTGCGCGGGTCGGCGGTGAGGGCGGCTCGGGTCATCTTCATGGGGTCGTAGACGATGAAGAAGTCCGCTTCGGCGGCGGTGCCCACGGCCTTCTCGAAGTCGTAGGGCCGGCCGTTGGGGGCGGGGTTGTCGGGTGCGAAGACGTTGTCCACCCCGAGCTGGGTGAGCAGGCGGCCGACGAGGGTTTCGGCGCCGTGGCCGTGCATGAACTCGCAACCGCGCTCGGGAGCGACGCAGAGGTAGCCCACCTTGCGGTTGTCGATCTTGCCCGAGACGGTGGAGACGACCTGCTCGTACTTGCTCTTGATGGTGTCGAACTCGGTGTTGGCGGCGGCTTCGGCGTTGTAGAACGCGGCCACCATCTTGATCCACTCGGCGGAGGCCAGGGCGTGGCGCTCCAGCCGGTTGGACACGCTGACCCCGGGCATCCCGGCGGCGCGGGCGTTGCTGATGTCGTCGAAGCCCTTGCCGAACCCGGACATGAGGATGACCTGGTTCTTCAGGCCCAGCACGGCTTCCTTGTCCAAGTCGGTGTACTCCCCGATCGACATGGGCCTGCCGGCGGCTTCGGCGACGCCGCCGTACCACTTGTCCTTCTCGGCGTTGCCCAGCAGCTGGCCGCTCAGGCCGGTGATCGTCTTGTTCTTGCCCAACCGGTCGACCATGGCCAGCGCATTGAAGGAGGTCACGGAGACGTTGGTGACCGGCACTTGGACCATCAGCGCGCCTTCCAGGTCGCCGGTGGCCTCGGGTTGGGGGGTGCCGCACTGGTAGAGGACGTACTTGAGCTCGGGGCCGTCGGAGTTCTCGGTGTCGGTGAGCGTGATGGTCTTGTAGGAGTTGTGGTAGCTGATCTTCCACAGCTCGGATTCGGTGACGGTGGCCTTATCCGGGAAGTAGTCCCGGCCCTCGGCGTAGTCGGTGACGCAGTCCCCCGCGCCTGCCTGGCCGCCCGACGCGTCAGGGCTCGATCCTCCGCAGCCGGCCAGGGCGAGGGGCAGCGCGAGCAGCGCGACGGCCGAGCGGATGAGTGTGTTCACGGTGCTGCTCTCCTGCGGGTGCGTGGTGGGGTCGGGCGGTGGGAGCGGGTGTTCACCCGGTCCGGGCGTTTTCGGGCAGTGGCGCGGTGCGGCCGCGCAGGTGGGTGACCAGGGAGTCGAAGCCGACGCCCTGCGCGCCGTTGACGGTCCAGCGGCACGGTGTGCCGTGCTCGATGCTCAGGACGTGGCCGCACGGGTCGGCGACCGGTTCCCACCCGGCGCGGCGCACGGCGTGCTCCGCCCACTGCCGCAGCCTCCCGTCGGCGACGACCTGGACGGTGGCGCCGGGTTCGGTGTCGTCGGCGACGACGATGGTGGCCGCGGCGTCGTCGAAGGACATGTTCTCGCCGGTGAAGGTGCGGGTGACCGCATCGCCGTAGGCGAGGTCCTCGGGTGCGCCCGCGGTCACCGTGCCGTCGCCGCCGACGAGCCACACCTGGTCGGCGCGGCGCAGCGCGAACCCGAGGTCGTGGGTGGACAGCACGATCGCCGCGCCGGTGGTCGCGGCGAGCCGGGTCAGCATCGCCGCGAACTCGATGCGCCGCGCCACGTCCAGGAACGCGGTGGGCTCGTCCAGCACCAGCACCGCCGGCTCCTGCGCCAGGGCGCGGGCCACCATCACCCGCTGCCGCTCGCCGTCCGACAGGTCGGTCAGCGGGCGGTCACGCAGGTCGGCCACCCCGGCGTCGACCAACGCCCGGTCCACCGCAGCGCGGTCGCGGTCCTTCTCCCGGCCGATCCACGACCGGTAGGGCATCCGCCCCAGCGCCACCACCGCCTCGACGCTCATCTGCCCCACGTCGACCGGTTCGGTCAGCGTGACCGCCAGCCGCCGGGCACGCTGCCGGGGCGACAGGGTCGCGAGGTCGCGGCCGTCGAGCAGGACGTGGCCCGCCAGCGGCGGCTGCGCGCCCACCAGGGTGCGCAGCAGGGTGGACTTGCCCGCGCCGTTGGGGCCGATCAGCGCGATCAGCTCGCCGGGCCGGGCCGCGAGGTGCACGTCGCGCAGCACGGTGACCTCCGGGTGCCGGCGCCGCCGCCGGTAGCCCGCGCTCACCGCCACCGCCTGCAGGGCTGGCCGGGGGTTCTCGGTCGTCACGCCTGCCTCCTCGCCCGGCCGGACAGCAGCACCCACAGGATCACCGGCGCGCCGACGAACGCGGTCACCGAGTTCAACGGCAGCGAGGTCCGGGTCAGACCGTTGCCGCCCGCGACGTACTCGGCGACCAGCACGATCACCGCGCCGATCAGGGCGCTGGCGGGCAGCACCAGCCGGTGGTCGGCGGTGCGCAGCAGGCCCCGGGCCAGGTGGGGTGCCGCCAGGCCGACGAACCCGATCGCCCCGCAGTAGGCCGTGGTGATGCCCGAGAGCACCGCGACGCTCGCCAGCGACAGGAAGTGCACCCGCCGGACGTTGATCCCCAGGCTGCCCGCGTACCGGTCACCGAGCAGGAGGGCGTTGAGCGGCTGGGCCAGGAACACCGACAGCACCAGCACCACCGCGCACGACACCGCGATGACCTGCAACTCGTTCCAGGTCACGTTGCGCACCGACCCGCGGGTGAACGTCGCCAGCGCCTGCAACCGGTCCGGGTCGGTGTAGTAGACCAGCATGTCCACCACCGCCCCGGCCAGGTAGCCCAGCATCACTCCCACGACCAGCACCACGACCGGGTCGCCGACGCGGCGGGCGATGCCCAGCGCGATCAGCAGCACCCCGGCGGCCCCGGCCACGGCCGCGCCGGTCACCCCCAGCTGGCTGACCACGCCGAGCCCCGACAGCCAACCCACGCCGCTGGTGCCCAGGATGACCACCGAGGCGCCCAGGATCGCGCCGGAGCTGACGCCGAGCACGAACGGGTCGGCCAGCGGGTTGCGGAACAACGTCTGCATCTGGGCACCGCCCACCGCCAGCGCGGCCCCGGCCAGCAGCCCGGCCACCACCTTCGGCAGCCTCGCGTCCAGCACGATCGTGCGGCTGACCTCGGACTCGGCGTCCTGGCCGGTCAGGACGCGCAGCACCGCCCCGATCGGGATGGCGATCGAGCCCTGCGCGATCAGCACCACCACCGCGCCCAGCAACAGCAGGACCAGCAGCCCGAACAACCCCGCCACGTACCCGGCCCGCCCACGTGCCCCGGTCCCGCGCGGCGGTGCGACGACCTCGACCTCGTCCTCGACCCCCGTGCCACTACCTGACACCGCGCACCCTGTTCCTCCCGCTCCGGGCCGCTGTCGAACCGGCCACCACCGTAGAAGTCGTGCCGCACCGCCATCCGGTTCCCGAGGATCGGGGAAACACATAGGCGGTGACGATTCCGCACGAGCCGGGAACTTAGTGGGTCGGCCGGCCGACCTGGTGGACGTGCCGTGGCCGCCGAACGCTGCCCGCACCACGCGCCCGGCCGCCGGAACCGGCCCTCTGGAGGAGACCTCATGCACAGCTTCGGACCGGAGACCTACGGCGAGCTCAACGCCGACGTCTACGACGAGTGGCACGCCGCCCACGACCCCACCGACGCGGTGCGCGGCCTGGCCGAACTGGTCGAGGAAGGACCGTCCGGGCCGGTGTTCGAACTCGCGGTGGGCACCGGGCGGGTGACGATCCCGCTGGCCGAGGCGGGCGTCGACGTGCGGGGCGTGGACGCCTCCGAGGCGATGGTGGCGCGGATGCGGGCCAAGCCCGGCGGTGACCGCATCCCCGTCGTGATCGGCGACATGGCCGACGTCGACGACGGCACCGACGACCTGTTCGCCATGGTGTTCGTGGTGTTCTCCACCTTCTTCTTCCTCCAGGACCAGGAAGAACAGGTGCGCTGCTTCGCCAACGCCGCCAAGCGCCTGCTGCCCGGCGGCCGATTCGTCCTGGAGTGCCCGATGCCCGACGTCGCCCGCTATCAGCGCAACCAGACCTTGGAGACCCACCAGGTGGGCTTGGACCGGGTGCGGCTGGCAGCGGTCCGTCATGACCCGGTCGAACAGCGCTTTGAGGGACACCACGTGCTGATCACCGAGCACGGGATCAAGCTGGCGCCGGCGTTCATGCGCTACGCCTGGCCGACGGAACTCGACCTCATGGCACGCCTGGCCGGGCTGCGGCGCGTGCACCGATGGGGAGGTTGGCGCCGTGAGCCGTTCCGCGCCGAGGGCAACTACGTCACCGTCTACGAGAAGCCGGCTACTCCGGCTTCGTAATCCCGTAGGCCCGTCGGCGGGTCACCCCCTCCCGGCCGCCCTGCGGGCCACCACCAGCACCAGCGGCGGCAGCAGCAGGCACTGCGCGGCCACCGCCAACCAGAACCCCGACAGCAGCCCCGCCTCCTCGAACAGCCCGTACACCGCGCCACCGACCACCCCGCTGAGCAGGGAACCCACCCCGACCGCCAGCCGCTGCTGCCCGAAGGTCACCGTGGCCGACCGCCGCGACCCCGCCAACGCCTCCAGGTCGTTCTTGAGGAACAACACCGCGGTACCCACCGCCATCACCGCGACGCCCATGGCGAGACCGGCCACCCCTCCGCTGGCGAAGGCCGCCATGCCCGCGGCCATGCAGCAGAAGCCGACCGCCATGGCCACCGGGTAGCCGACGCGACCGACCCGTCGCGCCACCAGCGGCTGCACCGCCACCAACCCGAGCGAGTACCCCGCCATGACCACCCCGTAGGCCGTCGTGTGCACCCGTCCCTCCGCGAAGGTCGACAGGTATTGGTAGAACTGCATGTAGAGGTAGTGGGTCAGCACGGTCACCGCGAACGGGATCCCGGCCAGACCTCGCAGCACCCTGCGGAACGGCTCGACGTCGGGCCTGGAATCGGTCGTCCGTTCCGGGCGCAGGAAGAAGTGCGCCACCGCCAGCACGGCGTAGAGCACCGTGGTCATCGCGAAGAGCCGACCCGGCTGGTCCAGGAACAACGCCCCGACCACCGGCCCGAGCGCGATGCCCAGGTTGCCCGCCGCGTTGCCTGACGACAGCACCCGCGGACGCTGCTCCTCGGTCGCCGAGTGCACCAGGTAGCCCCGGTAGGCGGGCGAGTAAAGCGCCCCGGCACCACAGCTCAGGAACAGCGCGAGCACCGTCAACCCGGGTTCCTCCGCCCCGACCAGGTAGGTCAGGGCAGCCAGCCCGTAGACGAACGTGGCCAGCAGCAGGCAGCGCTTGAGCCCGATCCGCTCGGCGAACGCGGCCGTGAGCGGCGCACTGGCGAACTGCACCAACGTAGCCGCCCCGAGCACCACCCCGACCTGCGCCATCCCGACTCCCAGTCGATCGCGCAGCAGCACGGCCAGGTACGGGTAGACCGCGAAGGTACCGACGTTGACCAGGCACCCGCCCACCAGCAACGCCACCTGCGCTCCCGTGAGACCGGCCATCCCACTTCCCGGGAAACGCCTTCGGGTTCCCGCACTGGAGGACATTCCAGTACCCATCAACCGTCCCAACCCATGCGCAGCCTCCTGCTCCCGTCGCCTCACGCACCGGCCCCGACGCAGAACTGGTCGTTCCACGACGGGCAGGAGTTCCGATTCCCACGCCCGAATTCCATCGCCCGGGGAACCAACCAGGTTCTGCGGACGACCAGTAGGACTGGAAGCGGTGCGGCCGGTGGACCGGCCGGCTCGACCCGCACCACCGTGCGCACGGTAGCGGTTCGCGCGCCCTCGCCGCCGCCGCTCGACGACATGCCCCACACCGGAAGGGCTCGATCATGACCCTGACCCGCGCGACGGTCCCACCGGCGGTGGCTTCCTGCCCACGACCGGTCGGGAGGTGAGGACCGTGCTCGACCACGACGCCGTAGCCCCGCCGGTCCACGAGCACATCACCGACGCCGTCAAGGCACCGTCCCTGATCCGGCTTTCGCCGAACACCGTGCTGGTCCGCTTCGAAACCCTCAAGGTGTACGCCGCGCTCGGTGCGGTCCGGCACTTACTGGACACCGGGGTCGTGCGCCCTGGGCAAACCCTGGTGGACAGCTCCAGCGGCATTTACGCGCTGGCCCTGGCGATGGCCTGCCACCGCTACGGTCTGCGGTGCCACATCGTCGCCTCCACCACGGTCAACGACACCATGCGCGCCCAGCTGGAGATCCTGGGCGTGACCGTGGACCAGATGCCCCCGTCGGACGACTTGCGGCTGGACCAGAGCAGGCGGGTGGCGCGGGTGCGCGAGCTGCTGGCCCGGCGTCCCGACCTGCACTGGATGCGCCAGTACCACGACCCGGTGCACCACCTCGGCTACGCCGAGCTGGCCGACCTGCTGCGCGCCGCCCTGCCGGGCGAGCCGCTGACCGTGGTGGGCAGCGTCGGCACCGGCGCCTCCACCGGCGGCCTGACCCGGGCGCTGCGCGAGCACGACCCGCTCACGCGGCTGGTCGGCGTGCAGCCCTTCGGCAGCGTCACCTTCGGCAGCGAGCACTTCACCGACCCCGACGCGATCATCGCCGGCATCGGCAGCGCCATCCACTTCGACAACGTCCACCACCGGCTCTACGACCGCATCCACTGGCTGGACTTCCAGCACGCCATGGCCGCCACCATCGGCCTGATGCGCACCCACGCCGTATTCGCCGGCCTGTCCACCGGCGCGGCCCACCTGGTCGCCCGGTGGGAAGCCGAGCGCAACCCCTCGCGCACGCACGTGGTCATCGGCGCGGACACCGGCCACCGCTACACCGACCGCGTTTTCACCCGCTGGCGCGAAGCCCTCGACCCGGAGTTGCTGGCCCCGGTCGAGATCTCCTCGTTGGACGAGCTGTCCCCGCCCTGGGCCGCGATCGAGTGGGCGCGCCGCCCCTACAGACCGACCGTCCCCGTGCAGGAACGCCCCCGAGAACTCCGGAAGGACCTCGTGCCGTGACCGTCGTGCTGCTGGAAGCCCTCACCTTCGGCCTCGGCCGCCTCGCCGACGCCGCCCGCGCCGCCGGGCACGACCTCGTCCTGCTCACCGGCGACCGCTGGATCTACCGCCACGAGCTGTCCCGCTGCGGCAACCGCGTACGGGTCGTGGACGTCGACACCACCGACGTCACCGCCTGCGAGCAGGCATTGCGCGAGCTGCCCGACCTGGCCGGGCTCATCAGCTCCACCGACACCTGGGCCCTGCCCGGCGCGGAGCTGGCCGCGCGCCTGGGCCTGCCCGGACCGGCGCCCGCGGCGGTGCACGTGCTGCGGGACAAGGCCGCCGTCCGGGCCCGGCTGCACGCCCACGGCCTCAGCCGCACCGGCCCGCTCGACCCGGCGACCGCGGAGGACTTCCCGTTGGTGGTCAAGGACTCCGCGGGCACCTCGTCCCGGGCGGTGTGGCTGTGCCGCAGTGTCGCCGAGCGCGACGCCGCCCTGCGCGAAGCCGCCGACACCCCGCTCAAGGGCCGACTGACTGCCGAACCGTACTTCGAAGGCCCTCTCTACAGCGCCGAGACCCTTTCCTGGCGCGGCAAGACCCGACTGCTGGGCGTGCTCAGCCGCGTGCTGTCCCCCGAACCCGCGCGCCGCGAGGAAGCGTCCGCGTTCCCCGTCGCCTTCCCCGACAGCGCACTCGCCGAACTCGACGACTGGATCGGCCACGTGCTCAAAGCCGCCGGGCACGAGAACGGCTTCACGCACACCGAGTTCGTCCTCACCACGACCGGCCCCGAGGTGGTCGAGATCAACGCCCGCATCGGCGGCGCGCTCGTCGGCGAAGCCCTGTGCAGGGCTCTGGGCACCAACGCCTACGACGCGATGGTCCAAGTCGCCCTCGGCCAACGACCTGACCTGCTCGACGGCGCGACCGGCGACGGCACCGCAACCGGCTTCGTGGCGATCTACCCACGCGAGGCCGGGGTGCTGGAGGGCTGGTCGGGGTTGGAGAGGTTGACCGGCCTGCCCGGCACCCCGGAGTGGTACCCGACCGCGAGTCCGGGCGATGTGGTGGAGCACCTGACCGACCAGCGCTCCTGCACCGGCATCGTGCTCGCCGAAGGCCCCACCGCCGAACTCGCCCTGCACCACGCCCAGGCCGCTGCCGGCGGCGTCATACCCCTAATCCGGGCGCGAGGCTAGAACCACACCACGTCCGCGTCGATGCCGGGCGGCGTGCACGCCGACCGGCGGACGGCACCAACCCGGGAGGGTGATCGTGGAACGTCGTTCTTTCCTGCGTGCCTCGGCGTTGTCGGCCGGTGGTCTGGGCGGTTCGGCCGCGGCCATCCTGACCGCGTCGGCGGCGAACCCGCTGCGCGTCCAGCTGCTGATGTTCGACGGCGTGGAGGAGCAGGACTGGGCCGTACCGGCCGAGGTGCTCGGCCTGGCCGGCGGGCTCAGCGGCGGCGCGCTGACCACCACCCTGGTGACCACCGGGCGGCCCGGCACCGTGACGTGCAGCTTCGGCGCACGCGTCGAGGTGGCCAAGGGGTGGTCCCCGCACGAGGCGGACGTGCTGGTGGTGCCCGGCGGGGGACGCTACACCGATCCGACGAGCCCCGGTGTGCCCCGGCTGATGGCCGACCGGGAGTTCCTGCGCCGCCTGGCTTCGATCGATGCGCTCCCGGTGGGCATCTGCACCGGCGTCATGGTCCTATCGGCCGCGGGGATCACGAAGGGCCGCAACGCGACCACCCACCACCGCGCGAAGGCCGACCTCGCGGCCCGGGGCGCGATCGTGGTCGACGCCCGCGTGGTCGACGACGGCGACCTGATCACTGGCGGCGGCGTCACCTCAGGCCTGGACGTGGGGCTGTGGCTCGTTGAGCGCTTCCTCGGCGCGCGGTCGGCTCAGCAGGCGGAGACCTTCCTGGAGTACGAGCGCCGGGGCACCGTCTGGCGCGCCTGATCGGCGACGAGGAGGTCCAGTGGTGCGCGCACCACATCACCGGCCCGGCTGGACGGTGGGCTGCGGCCGCGCCGGGTCCGTGACGAGTGGACGTCCGGAAGGCCCGGGCCGGCCGGGCGAAGGGGTGCCCGGCCGGCGCGGGTGTTCGCGGCGGTGTGTGACGCCGGGGCGGTGGAAGGGCGACCGACCCGGCGTGTCCTCGGGGTCAGGCGGCTCGTCGGTGGTGGGCGGTGGGTCGCAGGTGCCGCGACTGCCCGCGACGCCCGGCGGGGCTCGGGACGGTGTCGGCGCTGTCGTGGTCGTGGTGGTCGAGGTCGTCGCGGTCGTGCTTGGCGGGCGTGCCCGGACTCGGCTCCCGGTGGGCGCGGGCGACGAGGTAGAGCAGCACCAGACCGGCCACCAGCGGCAGGTGGGAGACGACCCGGGTGGTGGTCGCGGTGCCGTCGAGCAGGTCGCTGACCGAGAAGGCCAGCAGCACCGCGACAAAACCACCCAGGGTGGGCAGCAGCCCGGCGGCGCGGTGCGAGTTCACGGCGGCGACCATCAGGCCGATGCCCAGGGCGAGGTTCCAGGCGGCGCCCTCGTTGAACAGGTGGGTGGAGATCCCGTGCCCGGCGTGCCCGCCGGTGGCTCCGGCCAGCAGTTGGACCAGGGCGAGCCACAGCTGGACGATGGCAACGGCGGTCAGCGCCAGGCGTGGTGTCAGGGCGGTGTGGCGGGGTGCGGCGGGGTGATCGGGTGGGGCGGCGGCCAGCACGGCGTCGACCAGGTCCGGCTCCGCGCCCACGGGGCGGACGCGGATGGTCCTGGTCAGCGCCTGTGCGCTCGCCTGCCAGCGGGTGCAGGCGGGGCACTGTGCCAGATGCGCGTCCGTCTCGGCGGCAGGTACGGGCTCGGCCTCGCCGTCCAGGCGGGCCGAGAGCGCTTCACGGCAGGATTGGCAGTCCACGTTCCAATAGTCGGGCCATTCGGCTCACTAGTTCCCCACGGGGGTGTGGTTACGATTCGGAATCGTGACAGCCTTCGACGACGAGGTCACCAGCTGGGCGCTGGCCGCGAGTTCCGGCGACCGCGACGCCCTGGAGCGGTTCGTCCGCGCCACCCAGCGCGACGTGTGGCGCTTCGTCGCCCACCTGTCCGAGGTCGCCTTGGCCGACGACCTGGCGCAGGAGACCTACGCCCGCGCCCTGCCCAGCCTGCGCCGCTTCGCCGGCCGCTCCTCGGCCCGCACGTGGCTGCTGGTCATCGCCCGCCGCGTCGTGGTCAACCACATCCGCATGGCGCAGGCACGCCCCCGGCTGTCGTCGGGCGCGGACTGGGCGCAGGAGGCCGACCGGCAGGCGGCCGACACCGGCTTCGAGGACGTCGTCGAGCTCAACATGCTGCTCGACGCCCTGGCCCCGGACCGCCGCGAAGCCCTGGTGCTCACCCAGGTCCTGGGCCTGTCCTACGCCGAGGCGGCCGACGTCGTCGGCTGCCCGGTGGGCACCATCCGCTCCCGCGTCGCCCGCGCCCGCGACGACCTGCTGCGCGCCACGGGTGACGAGGCCACCGACGTGGGGTGATGCTGCCCTGGGCCCGGTCTTCGCGACACCGTCACAGCAGGCTGTTCCAGTAGTCCCGGAAGGCGTGCAGCACCAGGCCGGCGATCAACGCGTACCAGAGGGCCAGGACGGCGCTGTGGAGGCGGCGCAGCGGTGCGAGCGCGGGCCAGGTGTCCAGGGTGGTGGGTGAGTTCAATCGGTCGATGCAACACCGGGCTGTTGGAGCAACTGTAGCTGCTCGCTGAATACCTCGGCGGGGGTCTTCCAGCCGAGGACTTTGCGGGGCCGGTTGTTCAGGGCCAGGGCGACAGCTTCGAGGTCCTCGGCGGACCACCTCGACAGGTCGGTGCCCTTGGGGAAGTACTGACGCAGCAACCCGTTCGTGTTCTCGTTCGTCGGCCGTTGCCACGGTGAGTGGGGGTCGGCGAAGAACACCCTCGTGCCGGTATCGAGAGCGAACCGGGCGTGCGCGGACAGTTCCTTCCCCCGGTCCCAGGTGAGGGTCTTGCGGAGCTGCTCGGGCAGCTTCGTCATCGACACCGTCAGGGCGGCGTTCATCGCGACGGCGCCGTAGCCGCCGAGCGACGGGCCGTTCTTCACGGGCGGCGTCTCGCCCCAGCCCTCCAGCCGCGGCAGATGCACCAGGAGCGTGGACCTGCTGCTGCGCTCGACAATGGTGCCGATTGCCGAGCGGCCCGTCCCGATGATCAAGTCCCCTTCCCAGTGGCCGGGGACGGCTCGGTCTTCAGCCTCGGCGGGGCGCTCGCTGAGGACGACGTCGGCGGTGATGTGTCCTTGCGGCTTGTTCCGCGATCGGGCCCTCGGCTCTCGCAGCGCTCGGCCCGTGCGCAGACACGTGACCAGTTCACGCTTGAGCGCGCCTCGCCCCTGGATGAACAGGGACTGGTAGATCGCCTCGTGGCTGATGCGCATGGATTCATCATCGGGGAAGTCGAGCTTCAGACGATGCGCGATCTGCTCCGGACTCCACGCCGTCGACCAGCGCCTGTCTTGACGACGGGGCTTGTTCAACCCCTTCCACGGCGGCGTCCCGGGGCCCGCGACGACCGTGCCGTCAGGGCGACGGACATCGCCGGCGAGCCGGTCCCGCACATACTCGCGCAACCGCTCATCGCTCGCCAGCTTCGCCGTTTTCGGGCGCTTCGCCGCCTGCTGCGCCTTCTACTGGGCCACCACGGCGCGATAGACCGCCTTGCCACCCCTGGTCGCGGCATTGCGCCGCAGCTCACGAGACACGGTCTCAGGATCGCGGCCGATCATGCGGGCGATCTCACGCACGCCCTTGTCCTGAGCCCTCAGCAGCGCGATCTCCTCCCTCTCGGCAAACGACAGGTACCGACCGGTGGGATCGTGGAGGTTCAGCGGCGTCATCCCGCCAGCGTGTCGAAACCAGCGGATCCCGACCGGCGACGACACGCCGACTTCCTCCGCGGCCTGGACCGTCGTGACCCCGGAGGCGATCAGGCGCCAGAAGTCCCGCTGAACCGCCCGCGACGGCTCCGGCCGCCCGGGTGAGCGCATCGGCGCCCGCATCGCCCTGTCCGCAGCCCACTGACGTCGAGCCCCGCTCGGTGCCCGCGGCACCTGCTTCCTCGACCATCCCATCCAACACCTCCGCCATCGAAGTGTTGCGACGACCGGTTGAACTCACCGTGTACCAGAAGATCGGAATGGTCACGACCCAGACCACGAGGCAGTAGGGGCACAGGGCGTGGATGTCGTACAGGCTCGCCACGATCAGCCAGTGCACGAACACGAAACCGAACGCGGTGCCCGCGTTGAGCGCGACCCGGTACCAGCGTGGTGGTTCGAACCCGGCCAGCACCGCGACCCCTGTGGTGACCACGACGGCGAACGCCGCGATGCCGATCAGCGGGTTGGGGAAGCCGAACGCGGCGGCCTGCGGGCTGTCCATGACCGACCCGCACGAGATGACCGGGTTGAGCGAGCAGGTGGGCACGTAGGCCGGGTCGCGCAGCTTGGCGATCTTCTCCAGGGTCAACGCGGTGGCTGCGGCCAGGCCGAGGCCGCCACCGGTGACGTGGAGCCAGGCGAGGCGGCGGTTCACCCGGTTCACCCGGCCAGGGCGGCGTCGATCTTCGCGCGCAGCTCGCGGTCGATATCGGCGACGGTGCGCCCGGTGGGCCGGAACTGCTCGCCGTTGAGGAAGAACGTCGGCGTGCTGCTCACGCCCAGTTCCGTGCCGTCGGCGACGTCGCTGTCGATGGCGGCCTGGACCTCGGGTGAGGCCATGTCGGCGCGGAACCGCTCCAGGTCCAACCCGAGGCTCGTGGCGTATTCCTCGAACTTCGTCGTCGCGCGGCCGACGTCGGCGCTGGTGGACTGCCCGTCCACGGCCCACTGGTCGAAGTTGTCGTAGAGGGCGTGGTACATCTCGGCGTACCTGCCCTGCTTGGCGGCGGCCTCGGCGGCGCGCGCGGCGGGCACCGCGAGCGGGTGCATCTCCAGCGGGAAGTTGCGGGTCACGAACGTGATGCGCCCATGGTAGTCCTGTTCCAGTTTCTTGGTGATGTTGGTGTAGTAGGAGGCGCAAGCGGGGCACTGGAAGTCCAGGAACTCGACCAGGGTCACCTTGTCACCGTCCACCCTGGACAAGGTGTGCGCGCCTACCGGGAACAGCGCCTCGTTCGGCGCGGCACCCTCCTCACCGGACCGGTTGACCAGCAGCACCCCGCCGATCACCAGGACCGCGACGAGGACCACGGCGCCGGTGAGGAGGAGGTTGAGGGAGGGACCGCGGCGCGCGGCCATGATGTTGCGGTTCTTCTGGCGGCTCGTGCGTGACATCGGGTACGTCGTTTCTGGTCGGGTTCGGCTTCTCGTCCAGTTGGTCGGATGGCGTTCGGAGTAGTTCCGGGAACTCCGCGACTTGTTCGCCCGACTGGTGTAGTCGTGAGGGTTGACAAGGCCGCTGTGCTCGCGGTCGGCGCGGCGGTGTCCTGCGTCACGTGCGTGGTCCTGGTGGCGGGTGACGTGCACGGGGTGCTCGGTGACACCGATCCGGGACGGGTGGCGTCGTGGCTGTTCGGGGTGGTCCGGTTCACCGCCGAGGCGGGTGCGGTGGTGGCGGTCGGCGCGTTGGCCTTCGCCGCGTTCGTCGTGCCGGCCGGGCGCGCGCGGGAGCTGACCGCCGACGCCTACGCCGCGGTCCGGCTCGCGGCCGGGGCGGCGACCGCGTGGGCGGTGGCCTCGGCCGCGGCGGTGCCGCTGTCGGCTGGGGACGCCTCGGGGCAGCCGCCCGCGGTGGTGTGGGCGCACCTGGGCGAGTTGGTGGCGGCGACGGAGGAGCCGAAGGCGTGGCTGTGCTCGGCGGTGGCCGCGTCGGTGGTGGCGGTCGGGGCGCGGTCGACGTTGACGTGGCCGGTGGCGGTGCTCTGGTTCGGGGTGGGTGTGCTGGGCCTGCTGCCGCCGGTGGTGGCCGGGCACGTGTCGGTGGGCGCGTGGCACGACCTGGCCACCGACGCGGTGGTGTGGCACGTGCCCGCCGCCGCGGTGTGGGTCGGCTCGGTGGTGGCGCTGCGGGGGTTCCTGCGGCGGCCGGGCGCGGCGAACCGGGAGCAGGTGTTGCGCCGCTACCGCCGGCTGAGCGCGGTGTGCCTGGTGGTGCTGGTGCTCAGCGGTTCGGTGGTGGGCCTGGTGACCGCGGGTCCGGGCGGCTTGTGGTCGGGCTACGGGCTGCTGCTGGCGGTCAAGGTGACGGTGTGCGGGCTCGTGCCGCTGGTGCGCCGGCGGTGGGAGGCGACCCGGCCACTGGGCGCAGAACTGGTGGTGCTGGGCGTGGCGCTCGGCGCGTCGGTGGGGTTGACGCACCTGGTGCCGCCGTCGTGGCTGGTCGCGCGGCCGTCGGTGCAGCAGACCGTGCTCGGCTACGAGCTGCCCGACCCGCCGTCCGCCGCGGGTCTGCTGCTCGGCTGGCGGCTCGACCTGGTGCTGGGGGTGGGCGCGCTGTTGCTGGCCACCGGCTACCTGGTCGGGGTGCGCCGGTTGCGGGCGCGCGGTGACGCCTGGCCGGTCGGGCGCACGGCGGCGTGGGTGGCGGGGTGCGCGGTGGTGCTGGTGGTGACCTCGTCGGGGCTGGGCCGGTTCGCGCCGGGCACGTTCAGCCTGCACATGGTCTCCCACATGGCGCTGAACATGCTCGGCCCCGTGCTGCTCGTGCTCGGCGGACCGATCACCCTGGCGCTGCGCACCCTGCCCTCGGCGCCGCGGGCGTGGCTGGTAGCGCTGGTGCACTGCCGCGCGACGCGGATCGTGGCGCACCCGGCGGTCGCCGCGGTGGTGTTCGTCGGTTCGTTCTACCTGTTGTACTTCTCCGACCTGTTCGGCGAGGCGATGCGCTTCCACTGGGCGCACCAGGTGATGAACCTGCACTTCCTGGTCTCCGGGTACGTCTTCTACTGGCTGGTCATCGGCGTGGACCGGCCACCGCGCCCGCTGCCGCACCTGGCCCGGTTGGGACTGCTGTTCGCGGTCATGCCCTTCCACGCCTTCTTCGGCGTGATCCTGATGAACACCCGGGGCGTGATCGCCGAGACCTACTACCGGCACCTGGCGCTGCCCTGGGTGCCCGACCTGCTCACCGACCAACGGCTCGGCGGCGGCATCGCCTGGGCCGCAGGCGAGCTGCCCATGCTGGTCGTGGTCATCGCCCTGCTGCGCCAGTGGGCCACCGCCGACCGCCGCGAAGCCACCCGGCTCGACCGCCGCCTCGACAGCGGCGATGACGACCGGATCGCCGCCTACAACGCCATGCTCGCCGACCTGGCCGGTCGCCGGGACTGAGGAGAACAACGGGATGACCACCACGGTGGACGCGCCGGTCGAACTGGCCGTGTCCGGCATGACCTGCGCGGCGTGCGCCGGGCGCATCGAGCGCAAGCTCAACAGGCTCGACGGGGTGCGCGCCTCGGTCAACTACGCCACCGAACGCGCGATCGTCCACCTGCCCACCGGGCTGGGAGCGCACGACGCCGTGGAGGCGGTGCGCAAGGCCGGCTACGACGCCCGCGTGCGCCACCGCGCCGAGGACGACCGCGCCGCCCACACCGCCGCCGTGGCCGACCTGCGCCGCAGGCTCGTGGTCGCCGCGGTGCTCGCGATCCCGCTGGGCAACCTGTCGATCAGCCTGGCGCTGGTGCCGTCGCTGCGGTTCACCGGCTGGGAGCCGCTGTGCGTGCTGCTGGCGCTGCCCGTGGTGGCCTACTCGGCGTGGCCGTTCCACCGGGCCGCGCTGCGCACCCTGCGCCACGGCTCCGCCGGCATGGACACCCTGGTCTCGCTGGGGGTGCTGGCCTCCTTCGGCTGGGCGGTGTGGTCGATGGCCGCCGGGTCCACCGGCCCCGGCTACTGGCTGGGCTTCGGTGTCACCGCCGAGGGCGCGGACGCGGTCTACCTCGACGTCGCCGCCGGGGTGACCACGTTCCTGCTCGCCGGCCGCTACTTCGAGACCCGGTCCCGGCGCAACGCCGTCGGGCTGCTCACCGCCCTCGCGGGGTTGGCGGCCAAGGACGCCCGCGTGCTGCGCGACGGTGTGGAGGAGCCGGTGCCGGCCGCGCTGCTGCGGGTCGGCGAGCGGTTCGTCGTGCGGCCGGGTGAGGCGCTGCCCGCCGACGGCGTGGTCATCGAGGGCACCTCCGCGCTGGACACCGCGGCGATCACCGGCGAGTCCGCCCCGGTCGACGTGGGTCCCGGCGACCGGGTGGTGGGCGGCACGGTCAACCGCGCCGGGCGGCTCGTCGTCCGCGTGACCGAGGTCGGCGCCAACACCCAGCTCGCGCAGATGAGCGCCCTGGCCGAGCAGGCCGCCCAGCGCAAGGCCGCCGTGCAGCGGGTGGTGGACCGGGTGTGCGCGGTGTTCGTGCCAGTGGTGCTGGTGCTCGCGGCGCTGACGCTGGGCGGGTGGCTGGTCACCGGGCACGGCGCGCGGGAGGCGTTCACCGCCGCGGTCGCCGTGCTGATCATCGCCTGCCCGTGCGCGCTGGGCCTGGCCACCCCCACGGCGCTGATGGTCGGCGTGGCCCGCGCGGCGCAACTCGGTGTCCTGATCAAGGGACCGGAGGCGCTGGAGGCCACCCGCGCCGTGGACACCGTCGTGCTGGACAAGACCGGCACGATCACCACCGGCCGGATGGCCGTGGTGGCGACCGCGACGTTCGGCGAGGCCGACGAGCGCGAGGTGCTGCGCTGGGCGGGCGCGGTCGAGGCGGCCTCCGAGCACCCCGTGGCGGCGGCCGTCGTCACTGCGGCGGGCGACGCGCTGCCGGCCGTGAACGGCTTCGAGGCACTGGTGGGTGCGGGGGCACGCGGTGAGGTGGACGGCGCCACGGTCGTCGTGGGCACGGCCGCTTTGATGACCGAACTCGGCGTCACCGTGCCGCCGCGGGCCCACCGGTGGCTGGACGACCTCGGCGCGGCGACCGGTGTGCTCGTCGCCCGCGAGGGCGTCGTGGTGGGAGGTATCGCCGTGCGCGACACCGTGCGCCCCTCGGCCGCCGACGCCGTCGCCCGCCTGCACGCCCTGGGGCTGACAACCGTGCTGCTGACCGGCGACGGTTCGGCCGCGGCCCGCGCGGTCGCCGCCGAGGTCGGCATCACCGACGTCCTGTCCGGTGTGCGCCCGGCGGACAAGGTCGCCGCCGCCAACCTGGCCATGGCCATGGCCCGCGGCAGCGACGTCGCCGCCCACGCCGCCGACGTCATCCTGGTCCGCGACGACCTGCACGCCGTGCCCGACGCCGTGGAGCTGGCCAACCGCACCCTGGCCACCATCCGCGACAACCTCGCCTGGGCGTTCGCCTACAACGCCGCCGCGCTGCCGCTGGCGGCGTCCGGCCTGCTCAACCCGCTCATCGCCGGGGCCGCCATGTCCCTGTCCTCGGTGCTCGTGGTCACCAACAGCCTCAGGCTGCGCGGCTACCGGCCGGATCGCTGATCCGGCCGGTGTCACCCCGTCAGACCTGGGATTGGGCGATCAGCCGCATCGCCAGTTCCTTGAGATCCGGGTCGGCGTGCGTGGCGTCGCCCGCGTCGAAGGGTGGTTGCGGGTCGTACTCGATGGCCAGCTGGATCGCCTTCGCCGTGGTGTCGTCGGTGAGCAGCGCCGCCACGTGCAGCGCCATGTCGATGCCCGCCGACACGCCCGCGGCGGTGATGATCCGGCCCGAGCGCACGTATCGCTGCGGTCGGTAGGTCACGCCGAAGCGGGTGTGCAGGTAGTCGGCGCCCGCCCAGTGGGTGGTCGCCTCGCGCCCGTCGAGCAGACCCGCCGCGGCGAGGATCATCGAGCCGGTGCACACCGAGGTCGTCCACGTGCTGCGCTCGTGCACGCGTCGGATCCAGTCCAGCAGCGCCCGGCTTTCCATGGCCGCGATCACGCCCCGTTCGTTCCCGCCGGGGACGACCAGGACGTCCAGTGCGTCGACCTCGTCGATGGAGCGGTCCGCGACCACGGCCGTGCTCGCGGTGTCGGTGCGCATCGGGCCCTGCCGTTCGCCGATCATCACGGTGGTGGCGCCGGGCACCCGCGACAGCACCTCGGTCGGGCCGGTCGGGTCGAGCAGGCTGAAGCCGTCGTAGAGCAGGACGCCGATCACCGGACCCGACCCGGGTCCGTGCTCGTCGGCAGCGAGGTTCGTCTCGTCGTGGGGCGGGGAATCGGTCATGGCTCGATGTCCTCCGGTGCGATGGGCGACGGCAGGCGGCGATCACCGGGAACCACGTGGTGATCACGTCCGACTACCTGGGTGTCGGATGGGCTCCTGAGAACCGGCGACATCGCGTGGAGGGCGGGAACGGGACTCCCCGCCCTCCACGCGGCTACCACGTCACGGGTTCACCGACGCGGTGACGAAGTGCGGGCGTCCGGTCAGCGGGTGCGGCACGATCGCGCCGCGCACGCCGAACACGGTGGTGACGCGCTCGGCGGTCAGCACGTCCCCCGGTGTTCCGGCGGCCACCACCCGTCCCGCGTCGAGCAGGACCAGCCGGTCGCAGTAGGCGGTGGCGTGGTCGAGGTCGTGCAGGGCGGCGACCGTGGTCAGTCCGAGGTCGCGGACGAGGTCGAGCAGTTCCAGCTGTGCGCCGATGTCGAGGTGGTTGGTGGGTTCGTCCAGCAGCAGCACCGGGGCCTGCTGGGTGAGGGCGCGGGCCAGCAGGACGCGTTGCCGCTCGCCGCCGGACAGGGTCGCGAAGCGGCGGTGCGCAGCCCAGGCCATGCCGACCCGTTCCAGCGACCGCTCGGCGATCTCGTGGTCGGCCGTGCCCTCCCGGTCGAGCAGGCCCTGGTGCGGGGTGCGGCCCATCGCCACGGTCTCGCGCACGGAGAAGTCGTTGTCCAAGTCGTGGTCCTGGGCCACGACCGCGACCCGGCGGCCCACCTGCCGTGCCTTGAGCCGCCGCACCTCCTCGTCGCCGAGCAGCACGGTGCCGACCGAAGGTCGCAGCGCCCGGTACAGGCAGCGCAGCAGTGTGCTCTTGCCCGACCCGTTCGGGCCGACCAGCCCGGTCACCGAGCCGGGCTCGGCCACTAGGTCGATCCCGTCGAGGATCCGCGCGTCATCCAAGACCACCGACACACCGTCGACTCGCACCCTCACCGCAGTGCCTGCTTGCGGCGGCGCAGCAGCACGAGGAAGAACGGTGCCCCGAGTGCTGCGGTGAAGATCCCGACCGGCATCTCGTTGGGCCGGTCGATCGTGCGGGTGACCAGGTCGACCAGCACCAGGAACAGCGCGCCCGCCACCAACGAGACCGGGATGACCTTGCGGTGGTCCGGGCCCACAACCAGGCGCACCGCGTGCGGCACGATCAGCCCGACGAACCCGATCCCGCCGACGCTGCTGACCACCGCGGCGGTGAGCAGCGAGGCGGTGACGAGCAGGACGATCCGCAGCCGGTGCACGTCCACGCCCAGCCCGGCGGCGGTGTCGTCGCCCACCGACAGGGCGTTCATCGCCCGGCCGCGCGTAGCCAGCCACACCGCCACCACGGCGGTCGCGGTGGCCGGTGCCACGAGGTCGTCCCACCCGGCGCCCGACAGCGACCCCAGCAGCCAGAACATCACCCCGCGCAGCTCGGCGGGGTTGGCCTGCAACTGCAGGTAGCTGGTGGCCGCGCTGCCCAGGTAGGCCACCGCGACACCGGCCAGCACCAGGCTCGTGCCCACCAGCCGCCCGCCCCGCTGGGCCAGGACGAACACCACCACCAGGCTGATCAGCGACCCGACGAACGCCGACCCCGCCACGCCCAGCCCCGCCGTCGCGCCCGCGCCGGCGGTCAGCGCGACCACCGCGCCCAACGACGCCCCGGAGGTGACCCCGAACAGGTACGGGTCCGCCAACGGGTTGCGCACCAACGTCTGCAGGCACACCCCCGCCAGGCTCAACGCCCCGCCCGCCACCGCCGCCAGCAGCACCCTGGGCGCACGGAACTGCCACACGATCTGGTCGGTCAACGGCGAGAGCCCCGAGGTGTCGCCGAACAGGTGCGCCCACACCACCCCGACGACCTCGCCCACGGGGACGGGCACGGTGCCGACACCGATCGCGAACGCCACCACCGGCACCGTGGCGACCACCAGACCCACCACCAGAGCCGCGTACCCCGGCCCGGACACCAGGTGTGGCCGCTTGAGCCCCGGCGAGGTGTCAGCCGTGCGCGGCATCGGCCAACTTCTTCACCGCGACCGCGTTGAGCGGGCCCAGGTAGATCCCGTCCGACACCGACGTGAACCGCCTGGCCTTGGACGCCTCCCACTGCGGGAACTTCGCGAACAGGTCCTCGGCCATCACCCGCGCGTCCTCGCCGGGCTGGAACAACCCGACCACCAGCAGGTCCACCCGTGCCGCGGCGAGCGCTTCGGCGTTGATCTCGGCCAGTTCGGCGTTGGTCCTGCCGGCGAACGGGTTCACCCCGCCCGCGCGGTCGATGACGTCGTCGTAGATCCCGCCGCCGAACACCGCGGGCAGGCCGTTGTTGTTCATCATCGACATCCCCGGGTAGACGACCAGGAGGTTCCTGCGCTGCTTGCCCGCCACCGCCTGCTCGGCCTCGGCCAGGCGGGCGCGCTGCTCGTTGACGTAGTCGGCGGCCCGCTGCTGCACGTCGAAGATCCGGCCCAGCTCCAGCAGCAGCTCGAACGACGACTCGACCGACTGCCCCCGGTAGCGCTCCTGGTCCTCCGGCGACGCCGCCGGGTCGCCGAACCCGCAGTTGACCGGCGTCACGTAGCTCGCGACACCGGCGGCGGCCAACTGATCACGGCTGATGGAGCCGATCTTCTCGTCGAAGCCGCCCGCCCACGGGGAGATCACCAGGTCGGGTCGCAGGCCGAGCACCTGCTCGCGCGGCACCTCGAAGTTCTGGTTGAGCGTCAACCCGCCGGTGGGGACCGCTTTCACCTTCTCCACCATCGCCGGGTCGTCCGACACCCCGTAGGACTGGCTGTTGGCCAGGACGCGGTCCTGGATGCCCAGCACGACGAAGCTCTCCACCTCGGCCACGGAGGTCCCGTTGAGCAGGACCACCCGGCTGGGCGCCCGCTCGAACGTCACCGTCCGGCCGCAGTTGCGGATGGTCAACGGGTAGGTCGTCGGGGCCGCGGTCACCGACGGCGGCACGGAACGGGAGGTGGGCGCAGTGGAGGCGCCCGACCCCGCACCGCACCCGACGATGGCCACCGCCACCAGGACCAGGGGAACCGCCGACACGCGCCGAGTCGTGGATGTCAACACACCCACCAAGTCGTCCGGTGGTCGCCTCTGGTTCCCGCCGTCCGCGAACGAGCGGCACAGCATCATCCGGGACACGCGGTACCCGACCGTTCATCCTGTTGCAAATATCTTGCAGTTAGTATCTGATGGCAACAGCACACCGAGCGATGAGGTGACCACGCGTGGGCCAGTACCAGCTACCCGACCTGCCCTACGACTACGCCGCGCTGGAGCCGGCGATCACCGGCGAGATCCTGGAGCTGCACCACTCCAAGCACCACGCCGCCTACGTCAATGGCGCCAACGACACCCTGGAGCGCATCGCCGAGCTCCGCGACAAGGACGACTTCTCCGGCATCGTCGGCCTGGAGAAGACCTTCGCCTTCAACCTGTCCGGCCACGTGCTGCACACGGTCTTCTGGGAGAACCTGTCCCCCGACGGCGGCGACCGCCCCGAGGGCGAGCTGGCCGCCGCGATCGACGAGCACTTCGGCTCCTTCGACGCCTTCGCCAAGCAGCTCTCCGCCGCCACCTCCACCGTGCAGGGCTCCGGGTGGGGCGTGCTGGCCTGGGAGCCGCTGTCGAAGCGCCTGGTGGTTGAGCAGGTCTACGACCACCACGGCAACATCGGCATGAACACCAGCCCCCTACTGGTCTTCGACGCCTGGGAGCACGCCTACTACCTCCAGTACCGCAACGTGCGCCCCGACTACGTCCAGAAGCTGTGGTCACTGGTCAACTGGACCGACGTCACCCGCCGCTTCGACCTCGCCCGCAACGGGCTGCCCACCCTGCCCGCCGCCTGACCGCGGGCCGCGAACCCGGCAGCGGGTGCTCCGACAAGCCCTCCTCTGCCGTGACAGGTGCCCCGGATCGACCGATCCGGGGCACCTCGCCGTCTTCCCGGCACCGGTCCGTCACCGAGGGAGTTGACGTGGGTAATCGTGTCGACAGCGCCGTCGCCCGTGAGTGGGTGCGGCGGTGGGACCGCCAGCAGGAGCGTTACATCGCCGACCGCGAGGAGCGGTTCCGGGTGATCGGCGACGTGGTGGCGAAGGCGTGCGCCGGGGTCGGCTCCCCCGTGGTGCTCGACCTCGGGTGCGGACCGGGATCGCTGACCACCCGGCTGCGCGACCGCGTCGGCGGACGCGTGGTCGGCGTCGACGCGGACCCGTTCCTGCTCGAACTGGCCCGCGCCACCGGCGAGGGCATCGACTACCTGCACGCCGACCTCACCTCGCCCGGCTGGACCGACCGGGTCGGCGGCACGTGGGACGCCGCGGTGTCCACCACCGCGCTGCACTGGATCGCACCCGAACCGCTCGGCGACCTCTACCGCGAACTCGCGCGGGTGATCCGCCCCGGCGGCGTCCTGGTCAACGGCGACCACCTCCACCACGACCAGCCCGCGCTGCGCGAGTTCGCCGCGCACGTGCGGGACCGTCGCGCCGAACGCGCCGGGGTCACCGGCAACGAGGAGTGGCGGCGCTGGTGGGAAGCGGTACACGCCGACCCCGACCTGACCGCCGCCTTCAGCCCCGAGGAACTGGCCTGCGCGCACGGCGGCTACGGCAACGGACTCAGCGCCGGCGACCACGCCGCGCTGCTGCGCGAGGCGGGCTTCACCGAGGTCGATGTCGTGTGGCAGTACGGCGACGACCACGTGCTGGTGGCCGTGCGGTGACCGGCGACCTCGCGCACCGCGACCCGACCGGGCACCACGTGCTCACCGAAGTCGACGCGCCGGGCCTGCTCGCACTCGCACAACCCCTGGAACGGATCTACCGCGCCTGCTTCGCCGAACCGCCGTGGAACGAGGACGAGGCCCGCTTCGCCGGGTTCGCCGACCGCCTGGCCCGGCACATGGCCGGACCCGGGGTCCGCGGCGTCGTCGCCCGGCACGACGGGAACCCGGTCGCCGTCGCCTACGGCTGGCCGTCCGCGCCCGAAGTCCCGGACACACCCTTCTACACCGGGGCCCACAACGCCCTCTCCCCCGCCGACCGGTACCGGCTCCGCCCACCGGCGATCGAGGTCGTGGAGCTGATGGTCGCCCCAGGACACCGCGGGCACGGGCTGGCCGGCCGACTGCTGGAACGCTTCGTCCAGGGTTACCCCCGCGCCTGGTTGTGCACCCACCCCGACGCCCCGGCCCGACACCTCTACCGGTCGCGGGGATGGGCGCAACGCGGCTCGTTCACCGACGTCAACGGCGTGCCGCTGGTCGTGTTCACCCTCGACACCACGTCCTGACCCCTCCACTACCAGCACGTGGACCACCGAACCGGCGTTACCCCGGCAGGTTCCCGAAATCGCCGGGAACCAAGTGGCCGCCCCGCACGACTAGTGGGCAGGTATTCCCTGCTCATCCCCACCAGAGGTGTCCCGTGTCCGCTCCTCCCGTCGACGACGTACGCACCGACGAAACCCCCGCCACCACCCGGGTCTCCGTCGTGCCGTTGTTGCGCCGTCTGCACTTCTACGCCGGGGTCCTGGTGGCACCGTTCCTGGTCGTGGCCGCGCTGTCGGGCCTGCTTTACGCGCTCGCACCCCAGCTCGACACCATGCTCTACGACGACGTGCTGGAAGCGTCCTCTACGGACGGCGCGGCGCGCCCGGTGTCCGAGCAGGTCGCCGCCGCCCAGGCCGCCCTGCCCGACGGCACGGTCACCGGCGTGCTGCTGGCCGACGACCCCGAGGCCACCACCCAGGTGGTGTTCTCCCTACCCGGCCTCGACGAGGAGTACAACCAGACCGTCTACGTCAACCCCCACACCGCGCAGGTACAAGGCCAGCTGACCACCTGGTTCGGATCGACCCCGGTCACCACCTGGCTGGACAACCTGCACCGGCACCTGCACCTCGGCGAACCCGGCAGGCTGTACTCCGAGCTGGCCGCGAGCTGGCTGTGGCTGATCGCGCTCGGCGGCGTCGTGTTGTGGCTGACCCGACAACGCACCGCCCGTCGCCGGGTCAAGGCGGTGCTGGTCCCGGAATCCGACGCCAAGGGCGTCCGCAAGACCCGTTCACTGCACGCAAGCCTGGGGATGTGGGTGCTGATCGGCGCGCTGTTCCTCTCCGCCACCGGCCTGACCTGGTCGACCTACGCCGGCGAGAACTTCAGCGCCGCCCTGACCGCCCTCAACGCCAAGGCCCCCGTCCTGGACACCAGCCTGGGCGGCGCCACGGGCAGCACCGGCTCCGACGGACACGGTGAACACAGCAGCGGATCGCAGGACACCGAGCCAGTGGACCCGGCCACCTTCGACCGGGTCCTCGCCACCGCACGCGCCGCAGGGCTGGACGGACCGCTCCAACTCAGCGTCGCCGCCGAACCCGGCACCGCGTGGACCGCCGCGCAGAACGACAACACCTGGCCCGTCCGCCTGGACAAGATCGCCGTCGACCCGGAGACCGCGGCCACGACCGCCCGCGCCGACTGGGCCGACCGCCCCTTCCTGGCCAAGCTGTCGACCCTGGGCATCCAGGCCCACATGGGACGGTTGTTCGGCCTGGCCAACCAGATCGCCCTGTTCCTGCTGGCCGCCGGCATCTTGACCCTGATCGTGCTCGGGTACCGGATGTGGTGGCAGCGCCGTCCCACCCGCGCCGACCGCCGAGCACCCCTGGGCACCGCCCCCAAGCGGGGAACCTGGCAGCACCTGCCACTGTGGTTCGTCATCCCCGCGCCCCTCGTGCTCATCGCCATCGGCTGGGCCGTCCCCCTGCTCGGCCTGAGCCTGCTGGCCTTCCTCGTCCTCGACGGACTGCTCGGCCTGGCCCGCCGACGCACCGGCCGCGGGAGCGGAACCGACGACGTGGCGGCCCGACCGGCGAGCTGAGCGGACGAGCCGAGTTCCCCGGCGGCTGTTCGGTGGTGCGGAGCTGCTCCGCACCACCGAACAGCCCCGTCACTCGCCGTGTCCTCCGTCGCCGGTGTGATCCTCCGAAACCCCCGTCGCCGGCTCTCCGCCGATCGGGCCCACCGCGGAGCCGAGCGTCCACGCCGCAGCCGCCACCAACACCAGCACAACCCCGAACGCAGCCAACTTCCCCACCGGAGTCAGCCGCGCCACCAACTCACCGACACCACCCAAGCCGATCGCCACACCGCAGCCCACCAACAGGACGACCGCGAGCACACCCGCCACGACCGCCATCACCGGCACCCCACCAAGCCAACCAGCTCGACCATGCGCCAAGAGTACCGACCAGCGACGGCATACAGCCCGCGCGACATCGCCATCGCGCCCTTCCGGCAATCAGGAGAAAACCCGAACCGAGCCACCCAACACGCGAACCCGACCCTCGACGAATCACCCACCACAGGACCCCAGCAGATCAGCGACACCTGCATCCCGGCTCGCGACAACCGGCCACACGGGACGGTGTCACCGACACCTCGAAGGCTCGGACCATGCCTCACCACGATCCATCACGCCTGTGATGGCATGCCCACCTCGTCGAAGCGATTCCCGCACACCCGGACGCTCCCCCGTTCGCAGACCACTCTGGCACCCACATCCCGCACTGGCGCCGCGGCAGCCGCATGGACGACAGCCGATCCGGGCAAGGCGACGGCGACGCGCTCCAACAGGTGATCCTCGCGCCAGTACACCGGCTTCGGACCGTCGACCGGGCGCGGTCGGGCACTGCTGTAGCCGTGACGGCACCGGTAGCCGGGGCGTCCGTGCACCCAGTGCGCGTCCATCCGCCGTCCACACACCTCGCACACCACCAAACCCGACAACAGGTACCGACGTTCACCACCGTCGCCATTGGGGCGTCGGGCACGCACCTTCTGGACCGCAGTGAAGTCGCGCATGCTCACCAGCGGCGTGTGCACGACCTCTAGGGAAATCGCCCAGTCCTGCGGCAGGTTCGGAACCTGCCCCGACCGACCGGTGCGCAGATCGACCTCGTCTCGATCGTTGGCGACCCGATTCCACACCTGACGGCCGGTGTAGCGCGGGTTCTCCAGGATCGTCTGCACCGACTGCACACTCCACCCCACACCCGAGCGATGCCGATTGCGCTCCCGATCCGCCGCCGACGGGCACGGCACACCACGCTCGTTCAACTCCCGGGCGATCCCGGCCACCGACACCCCGCTCAACCGACGTGCGAACATCCACCGCACATGCCCCGCGGTCCGCGGATCCGGCGCCAGCTTCCGCGCCCGCCGCCCCCAGCGCGCGTCCGCGCGCCGCGGATGCGGGCCACCGTCGACCAGCATGTACCCATACGGCGGACGACCACCCAGATACCGGCCCAGCTCGGCCTGCGCCTTCATCGCCGCCAACGCCCGGTTGCGCGCCCGGATCACCTCCCGCTCCGACTGCGCACCCAGAAACGTCATCAACCTGCGGTGCTCGCCGTCATCCAGGTCCACCCGGCCGCCGACCTCCGGCAACCACACCTGCACACCGGCGGCGCGCAGCAGCGGCACCAACTCGTCGAACTGACGACCACAGAACGCCCGCTCGTACTCCCCCACCACGATCGCGTCGAACCCGCGGTCCGGATCGGCCAACGCCTCCAGCAACCGGGCCGCCTCCGGCCGGTTGGACCACCGACGCCGCCGCGAGGCGCCCTCGTCGAAGAACTCCACCTCGATCGTGCCGTGCCCGGCGATCAGGCGCTCACACACCTCCCGCTGCCACAACCGCGAGGAATACCGGTCCTGGTACTCCGAGGTCGACATCCACCCGTAGAACGTAAACCTCAAGCCCAAGTGCACGTGCGGGTCCTGCGAGCGCCTCCGTTCTCCCTTGCACTGTTTGGCCTGCAACCACTCATTCAGCAGGTCCTGATCGGCTGTAGACGTGATCACTGTGAACGCCTCCATCGCGGAGCACTGGGACGTCTGCGTGACCACTGCGCCTGACCGGCCTGACGCACCATCACCGACATGTCGCCCGAACGGAGCATTACCAACCTTCGAATGGCGGCATGCCGGCATAGGAAGTTGCGCCCAACCCCTACGTCTGACGTTCACTCGCCGCTGCGGCATTACGAGAGGCTGCGATCGTTCGCGTTGGTCGAGGCACGTTCGTCTCGATATAGTCATCTTTGATGGCGAAGACCTTCACCTCCTCACCGTCGTCGATCACTACCCGGAAATATGGCATCGTTGGAACCTCAGGGAACTTCGGAAAAAGTCGCTGTTCCGCGATCAACGACCTCACGGCCTCCGAGATCTCTTCCGTACCATGTCTCTTTATCAGCGAACTCACCGCCTGTTCAAAGCTCTCACCGAAGCGCCCGAGTTGGCGGCTCAGCCATCCGACGAGAAGTCCGCGATGCTTGTCGCTGATGACATGGCCGTGCACGGCCATGAATCGCAGACCCAAGGGGAACAGCTCAGACTGCTGATTGCCCGACAGCGGTCCTGGGGAGTCGGTGAAGGTGACGGGGGCGAGCTGCCCGAGATCGGCCGCCAGGCCGGCGCGCAGCCAGGCGCAGACGAAGTCGTACCACTCTTCGGCCTTCGATTGCGGTGCTCCACGCAGATGCAGGTAGGAACGGGAGCGCATCATCGCTGCCAGTCGCAGGTCCGACAGCAGTCGGCGGTCGTCACGCAGCCTGGCCAGGTGCAGTTCGCGGTACTCGGGCACGTTGGAGCGCACGCCCTCACGTGCCAGCACGTCGCCGTCGACCAGGTCGACCGCGCCGAGCATGGCGTGAAAGCCGGTGTCATCCAGTCCGGCCTTCCACAGATCGAGCGTGTCGCGCCACCGGGTCAACGGGTCACCGTCGGCGAACAGGTCGGCGAGCATGGTGTCCTGTCCGGTGAGGGTTCGCCCGATGCGCAGCAGGACCAGGTTGGCCGAGTACGCGGCCAGGGCGCGCACGGTGTTCGGTGTGGTGGGGCGGTAGTCGGCGAAGTGCCGTGAGGGCCGACGGGCCTGGTGATGGGACAGCAACAGGTCGAGGGTGTCGCGGATCCGATGGCGTTCGTCGTGGTCGAGGGAGCCGAGCAGGTCGTCGGCGAACCCGAGCACCGGGTGCTGTACCGCCAGGGGCTGGTGGGACAGCAGCGCGAACAGCAGGTCGTCGTCGGGTGTGTGGCGGACCCGGCGGGCAAATGCCGCTTGGGCGACGTCCCGAAGCTCCTCAACCACGCGCACGGCCACTAGATACTCGGCGAAGGTGGCGTGCAGGAACTCGTAGCTGCGCCGGGAAGCCACATCCTGGGCCTCGGGGCTGTGGATGAAAAAGAACTGCCCCAGCAGCCGCTCCCCCGAGGGAGCGTGCTGCTCCAGGGCCGTCAGGTCGGCGCTCAGCTCGGATTCGGTGATCTCCTGCCGGCCGCGGTTGACCATGCCCAGGGCGGCCACCGCCAGCGTGTGCAACTGCGCCTGCACCGCCTCGGCCAGCTCACCGCCGTGCAGCACACGACCCGACCGCTTGGTCACCTCGCGGTGGGCGTAGTCGTCGAACAACGCGCGGTACAGCTGGGTGGACGACAGGTCGTCCACCGCGTCGGCGCCGTGCTCGGCGTGGTAGAGGGTCAGCATCAGCAGCAGCAACGGTTGCGCGGCCAACTGCCGGTGGGTGAGCGCCCACGGGGCCGACATCCACGGCAGGTCCGGGTCGGTGCGGGACTGGTTCCATTTGCCTACCCACAGTGCGATGCGCTGCTCGTCGAACTCCTCCAGCTTGACCACCACAACACCGCGCGGGAGCGACAGCCGGTCGATCACCAGCGTCCGGGAGGTCACCACGACGGCCACCGGATACCCCAGGGCGGCCTCGCGTGTCTGGAACTCGGCGACCCTGTGCAGGTAGTCCGCCCGGTCGGTGGCGCTGGCCTGCAGCAGCTCGTCCAACCCGTCCAGCAGCACCACCCGGACCGTCTGCGCGCTGTGATCGACGAGGTCGGCCCACTGGACACGGTGATGGGTGGCCTGATCCAACGCCTGCTGGACCTGCTCGACCACTGCGGCGTTAGCGTCGACCCGCCGCAGCGGCACCCGCACCACGGTGTAGTGCCGCTCGGACAGTCGCGCGGCGATCACCTTCATGACCAGCGACTTGCCCGCGCCGGGGTGTCCGAGCAGCACCAGCGGCCTGCTCATGGCGTCAGCACAGGTCAGATGCCGTGCCACCAGCAGTGGGAGGTCATCGACGACCGGCGCGGACCTCCACCAGCTCTCGTCACCGATCCTGCTGGTCGTATCGGCAGCGGTAACCCGGCACCGCGGCTCGACGAACAACTGCTCCACCGTCGGGAACGACACGTCGATCCCGTAACCGTCGTTGTGGACCTCCAGCACCGGACGGCCCAACACCGCCTGATTGACGCCGTCCACCAAGGCGCGCGGGTCCCGCGCGGGCAGCGCACCGGCCACGTGCGCCAGCAGCTGTTCCAAACGTCCCATCGCCGTACGGGTCGCGGCATGCTCGACCGCGTCGGCCCAGATGGCGAACTCCGGCACCCGCGCCGCATACTCCAGGTAGTAGGAGTTGTACCGGTCCCTCGCCGACGCCGCGAGACGCTCGGCGACCTCGATGTCCACACCCGGTACGACGTCGTCGGCTTCCTCAACCACCTCACGGATGAACCAGTCGACGCCTTCGCACAGCTCGTAAGCCCAACGCTCCACCCTCGGCAGCATCTCCTGGAATCCCGCCGCCGCGGACGGTGTCGGAACCCTCAGGCCGTACAGCTGGCCCAAGAAGGAGTCGACATGCTCCTCGACAGCTCCTGCGAGCAGGAGCTTCTCGCGGTCGGACACCGCCGCCTTCACGTACAGCCCACCCAACGGCGACTCGGCGAAGGCGTCGAAGAAGGCACTCAGCACCAAGGTGGTGTGCGCGGCGATCACCAACTGATGACGTTCCAGACCACCTGTACGCGACAGCCGCGCAGCAGCACCGTCCACCGCACCCCGCAGCAGCGCCACGGCCTCGTTCTTCTGGTCCACCCACCCCCATACGGCCGACAAGGCCGCAGCTGAAGGTGCCAGACCGCTGGCCAGGATAACTCCACCGGCGAGCTTGTTGATCTTGTCCAGCCAAGGTCTGTCGTACTGCCCCAAGATGCCTAACGCACCGCGGAATGTGATGGGCGGATGTCCTGCCATGGCACGTCAGCTTAGGGTCGCTCGGTCGGGGATGCGGAACGCCGTCCTACGACACCGTACCTCGACACGGCCGGGGCGGCGCCGAGGAGCGCCGCACCTCGTCAGCACCCCTACGATTGACGGTCGACGAACAACCGGAAGGCATGCGCGATCAGATGCCGCGTGTCGACCATCACGAAAGCGAGCGCGACATCGTCCCGTTCAGAATCGCCATCCTCCGCATCGGGAGCCAACAGGCCGGACGACCACGACCGGCCATGCGCAAAAGCCGAGCACATCTGCCATGAGCCGAACACGTCGCCGATCCCCGGAGTCACTTCGGCCACGTATTCAAATATCCGGGCCATCCAGATTTTGGCGACCTGAACGTCAGGGTTTCGCGTAAGGGAACGAGCGAAATGAAAGATGTCGGCCCGGAACTTTTCGATGTCACCGGGGTGATCCTTCGAACGTCGAGCCATGAATCGCTCGAAATCTTCGCGGTCGGTCAATGTCAACCGCAGGCATCGCAGCTGCCGTTCCACCAACTCATCCGGCCCCAGCAACCAGACGACCGTGGCGGCGCTCTCGATGGCCGCGCGAAGCACGCTGAACGGCGCGGTGGTGGCAACGTCAACCGGCGCGGAAGCGAGTAGGCGGGTGGCCTCAACATGGGTTGAGACGGTCCGGAGCAAGGGCAACACAGCGTCCAGTACGGGATCGTCCCGCCAGTCCGCCATCTGCGGCACCCCAGCGGCCAGCACGGATACCTCGTCCAGCGTGCGCAGCAGGAACCCGCGTACAGCGTCCTTGGGAACGTCAACCATCGCCACAGTCTCCATGTGGCCGCAAGGTAGTCGACCTGTCCTACCTCTCCCAGGGATCACGCTACTGCTTCGACAATCGCGGATCGTGCCGGTGGCGGTATAGGATCCGCCGACCAGCAACTCGCAATCGAGGTAGCCGCCGATGGTCAACAGTCGAGCCGGGTCCAGTGTGTCACCAGAGGCCACGGGTGGCGCGGGCACCATCGACGAGTACCGGTTCGCGGCCGTCAACCTGGTGAAGCTCCTACGCGGGGACACAGCACCTGGCCTGTCCGCCTCCATCGTGGCCGTCGGATTGCAACGGCGGGAAGCCGGTAATATTCTCGATGACGTCGTCCTTCAGGCAGCGCCGGAGAGCAATGCGCTCCGGGTCGAGTACCAGGTTAAGCGCACCATGACTCCGGTGCAGTCGGACCCCGCATTCATTGATTCATTGAAGCAGTGTCTCCAGTCAATCGAAGACAACGCGGAAGAGATCGAGTCGGGACAGCTTCGTCTTGGGTTGGCAACCAGCCCTTCGCAGCACATGGACCAGTTGCGCAGACTGACTGAAGTTGCCTCGCAGCATCTCACCTTGGAGTCGTTCGAGGCGATCGTCAGGCCCGGTGTGACCGATCGGAAGGTCTGTGATCGTTTCGAGCGCGTTGTCGAGTCCGTCGCCGTGGCCCAGCGGAGTCGGGGCAGGTTGCTCGAAACGCTCGACTGCCGGTCACTGGCGTTGACAGTGCTTCGCTCCCTGTACGTGTGGCAGTTCGAGATCGGCCAGGACGGCCGGGACACGATCGACGCTGTGGGTCGCCTGGCGGATGTGCTGCCCTCGGGTGGACAGTCGGCGCTCGGCGTCTTCACGGAGCTGGCCGGGATTGCCCAGGCGGTGGGTCCGAAGGCAGGTCTGATCGACCGGGCGATGGTGCGGGCGAAGCTGTTGGGTCGTGAGGTGGCGCTGACGGTCGAGCCGAGACAGCGTGCTGCGTTGGCGAAGCTGGCCGCGGCGACACAGCGGGAGCTCGATGCGACGGCTTGGACCATCGCGGACCGCCTCGAACTGCCCCGCGAGAAGACGGTCGACCGCATCAAGGCCGCGGTTCAAGCGAGCTCCTTCGTCCTGGTGACCGGCTCGGCGGGTGTCGGCAAATCTGTCCTGGCCCGACGCGTGGTTAAGGATTTGGCGGCAACAGCGAGTACGGTGATCGTCAACCTGACTGGCCGCAGCCGGGAGACCCTGGCCGATCTTCAAGCCGAACTCGGCGCAGAGCTGGAACCCGCCTTGCGGGCTGCGGCCACCACCGGTGCGCGGGTGCTGCTCATCGACGGTGCGGAACACGCGCTCACCGACAACGCCCGATTGCTGACTGCGGTGCTCCGCGCCGTGCCGGTCGATCCTGAGAAAGCACCTCCATGGACCGTCATCGTCACAGCCCGTACGGAAGCCGCAACAGCGGTGAGCCGCCGCCTGCCGTCCCCTCCAGCACGAATCGATGTAGGTAACGCAGACGCCGATGAGGTAGGCGAGATCGTCAACGCGTTCCCGCAGCTGACACCGTTGACGCGGCACCCAAGAAGCAGACGACTTCTTCAGCTGCCCTATCTCGTGGACTTGCTGGTCCGGGTCGACAGCGGGCTCGACGACCGTCCCCTCGGCGAAGAGGACGTGATGGACCACGTGTGGGAACACGTGATCCGTCGTGGCAGCGGCGAACGATCGGGCGCCGGTACACCCCACGGCAGGAGCGTTGCCTGCTTGGTATTGGCCGAAGCATCCCTGCATATGGACGGCGGCTCGACCCTGGCTACCTGCGAGGGTGACGCGGTCAGCGGGCTGATCAGCGATAACGTGCTGGTCAGGCACCGCAACCGTCACCGCTTCGCGCACGACATCCTGTTGGACTACGCGGTGGCCAACAGACTGCTGGAAGACGATCATCGACATCTACTGACCGGGGTCGACGAGCCACGCCGTCTCATGCGCGCCATTCGTCTGGCGATACAACGTCGGCTGGCAGACGCCCAAGCCGAGGGCCAGGCGGCGATCCGACAGCAGTGGAGCGAAGCCGTCGTGCTCGCTCAACAATTGCAAGAGCAGGACGGGCCACGCTGGCGCAGCGTTCCCTACGAAGCGCTGCTCGCGACGAGCGACCCCCGTGCGTTGCTCGACGCCCTGCGCTTCACCCTGTTGGCAAGCGATGGTGAGCAGCTCCGCCGGCTCCTCAAGGTGACACGCAGCTTCGCGGCTACCTCCGTCCGGGAACCCGAAGCCGACGGCTTTCAACTCGACGTCGTACTGGCCGCCCCTGTCGTGGACTTTGTCGGCAACACGGGTCCAGCCCTGCCGCAGAAGGCCACCCACCTTGCCGCGGACGTCGTCCAGCGTTGGCTGCTCGCCGCATGGCGCGCCGGTATTCCGATCGAGGTCCACATCGCCGATCCACGAAGGCTGGCGCAGGCCGCCGCTGCGTGGTCGGAAGATGACACGTACGGGCCGCGGCTGAACGCCGTCCTGCCCGCCTTGGCCATGCTCGGCCGACACCCCACTCGTGAAACTCAGTCGGTGTTCGACCGTCTGTCCCACCGCAACGGCGAGTTGTCATCGATCGTCGAGGTGTCCGATGTCGCCGCTGCCGCGGCGCAGGCGAACCCCGAACTGCTCCTACTGCTCGCAGGCCGGTACTACCTGGACCAGGATCTCCGACTCGATCCGGCGGAGACTCCACCTGCGGCCAGGCGCAGACGCGGCCGACGCAGACCCAGGTCCGCCTTCAGCGAGGAACTCGAAGACGGAGTGCGCGACCACACGCCCAGCTACCTCAAGGCACAGGACACGGGCTTCGCGGCACCGCACTACGGCCCTTTCGAAGCACTGCTCAAGACCTCGCCCGAGCACGGACTCAAACTCATCGGCGCGGTCGTCGACAGCGCCACCTCGGCCCGGACCGCCGTCGAGCGCTCGTTCGACGACCGTCCGGATCCCAGCATGACGCTCACGATCCACCGCCCGGAATGGACCGAGCCGATCACCTACCGCGGCACCGCAGCGACCTGGGGCTGGTACCGCGGGACGACGAACGGCGCCTACCCGGCGATGTCGGCCCTCATGGCACTCGCGCGATGGGCGTTGCAGGAAACGCAGCAACGTCCCCTCGGCGACGTCCTGGATCAGGTACTCGGAGCGAGTCGCAGTCTGGCGATGCCGGCAGTCGTCATGTTTCTGAGCCTCGCCCGTCTCGACGTGGTGACCGATGAGTTGGACCCGTTCCTCCAGCAACCCCTTGTATGGGACTACGAAGGGGATCCACGGCTGCAACATGCCGCTGCGGTCCTCGTCGGCCGCAGCGGTCCCGAACGTCGCACCCAGCTTCGTGCCCTCGGTGATCGACTCGTCGAGCTGACCCGCCATGAGCTCACCGCGCATCTCGGCCAGGCACCTGCCGATGATTACCCCGGGATGCTCGTTGCTCTGAAGAGGGCTCGCAGTCTGGACATTGACGCCTACCGACTGGAGCGGTCGTCGGAACGGGAAGGGATGCTGGAGGTGTCCCTGGACTACCCGGAGGAACTCGAACGCGGTCTGAAGCAGAACGGGCTGCCGTTCCAGCTCCACCTCCGGGTCGCCGACATCACCACTCAAGCAGTACAAGCGCGTGACGAGCACGGGGACGCGGACCCGGTCGCCTTGTGGCACGACCTCATGGAGGTCTTCCGACAGCTCGACGAGCTCGGCAATCCTCGCCTCGGCACCATCCACCCCCGCCACGAGGCGGCGTCCACCGTTGCCTCAGCCGTGCTGCTGGCAACCGCAGACGACGGTGATGCCGAAGACACTCAGCTGATCGAGGACACCGTGCTGACGCTTCTCGACGCCGTGGAAGGTTCACCGGCCGAGGACCACGATCGGCACTCTGAGGATAGGCGTACCCGATGGCCGATGGGCGCCGACCGCGCGGCGGCCACGGCCCTTCCCCGTGTGCTCGCGAACCCGAGATTGCGCGATCGATGCGCACACCTCGTCGACCGTGTTGAAGCCGCGATCCTCGACTTGGCCGAGTCCCGACCCTTCGAAGTGAGGCGGCGACTTGCCGACGCGATCGCCGACGTGCTCGCCCCTTCCTGCGACAACACGCACGACGCCCAACTGCACTCACTCGCCGTTGCGGTCTTGAAGAAGATCGTCCTCAACGCCGGCCTCGGGCCCTGGAGTGAACGCCAGCGACAGCGCGTCACGCTGACGGAGCCCTTGGCGGAAGCTCTCGGATCAGGTGAAGATGTCCTCCACGTCGGCGAAGCCTCAGACGCTCTGCCAGCTCTCATACGGGCCGCAAGCCTCACGTGCATGCACGGACAGGCTATGGCGGAGGTACTGCGGGCGCTCGTGGACTACGACATCCTCGGCTGGCCGAAACACTACGCCAGGCACCTGTACTCCGGCATCAGGCACTGGCGGGATGAGCTTGATCGCCATGTTGCCGCGCAGATCCTTGGCGGTGATAGCGACCTGCTCGACCGCTACCTCGACGGCTTCGCTCCCGTCGGCGAAGAACTCCGCGGGTTGCTGACGGAACTCGGAAAGCAGGCCACAACACCGGATCACGGCGCGTTGCTGCTGGAAACATACTGGCCACGAATCCTCGATCGACTGCTCCCCGCCAACCGGGACCTCTCCGGTAACGACCATCGCGAGCATCCGCACCACAGCCACGAGGAGGACTTCGATCGGACGCTGCTTCCCAAGTGCCCGGAGGACAGAGGCTGGCCACGACAACCACTCGGTGCCGTTCTGCAGCGTTGGACGCAGGCGTTCGCAGGTAAGCCTCACGTCGCCGATCACGCCATCACATGCCTGGCACAGTACCGCCTGCTCGGCTCACCTACGGCTACCGGCATGATCCTGGACGTCCTGGGCGACAACACCCGCATTATCCGTCAGGATTGCCAAACCGTCACCGCCTGGCTGTACGTCATCCTCATCGTCAACAAGGACGCAAGCGTCGGACACAAACCTCGGCTGCTCAGACTGCTTGACGAGCTCGCAGATGCCGGTGACACGGACGCCATCGAGCTGCAACGAGAGCTGGAACTCCAGTAGCTGCACCGAACACTTCCCCCGGACACAAGAGCACTTCCCCGAAGGTTCGTTGACACAAGAGGTTCGGACACATGGTCAGTCGGCACGACGACAGAGCCAGCGTCGCTTCCGCAGGTGGATCCCGCGCTGCCGGCGGCATGCGCTTCCAGGCCGAGGTCTTCGCTTGGTGGGCGGCTCTGGCGATCTCCGGCCAGGGCCCAGCCCTCGGCCTGGATCCAGCGAACCGGGTGCAGGCCGTCGGTTGCGAGACGGGACTACCCGTCGATGACGTCGGGGTCGCGTTGCACGACGGAGGCTTCGTCCTCATCCAAGCTAAGCGTGGCATGACTCGGCTCGTCGCCACCTCCAGCGATCTCTGCAATGCGGTCGACCAGTTGATCGACGCGTTCCGCAACGGCCTGCGCACCAGGGTCGAGCTCCGCGGAGTCGACCTGACCCGAGATCGCCTGGTGATCGCGACCGATGCCACCTCAAGTGGCGCATTCGATGCTCTTGCGACGGTTCTCAACCGTCTGCGGAGCCATCCGGACACGTTGCCACTGGAGGGCGCCGCAGGCACTGCTGAACAGGTCGCCGCCTGGACCCGTTTCCACGGCATCATCGAGCAGCGATGGACAGAGACATCGGGGACAGCTGCCACTCAGGAAGAGCTGCGGCGGTTCTACCGAGTCTTGGAGGTCCAGCGGCTTGACTTCACACCTGAGTCCGGAATACACCGCAGGCAGGCAACGAATCTGCTGGAGAGCGCCGGAGCGACAGGGGGGCCACTCGACCGCCTGATCAGCGTGGGGCTGGAACTCGCCCATGAACGATCCTGGCGCCTAACCCACCAGCTCAGAGCGGCGCTGAACATCCCCTTCGACCCGCTGGCGAATACGCCGAACCAGCCGCGAGGACACGTCGCGTTCGAGTGGTTGTGTCACCGCCTCGACGAGGCGGTAGGCAACCTAGGGCCCCGGTACAACCGCGAGTTGACCGTGGACGTGCCCGTTGGGCGGCGGATGGCCGGGTTCGCGCGCCGCGAGGACGCATTGTTGCCGCTACGCGCCCAGCTGCACCAAGCCCACACCGCGCTCGGACGGGCGGCCGCCATGGAACCCGGGCAAGGACGCCTTCACCACCTGGTGGCAGACCTGAAGGCTCTGCGTGAGCCGGTCGACGCCCCAACCGGGCCCGGTGTTCTGCCGGTCGACCTGTGGCGGGCCCGATGCTCAGCGATACTCGACTCCCTCCGACGGATCCCGGACGACCCCACCCTTCAAAGCCGGGAATCGTCCGACTTCCGCGACGCCGTCGACTCTGGTTGGGAACACCTGGAACAGGCCGCCAGGTCGTTGGATGACGCGGCCTTGAAGTCGTGGAACGAACCTGTCCTGCTCATCACGGGAGAACACGGCCGAGGCAAGAGCCACCTCCTGGCCGACACGGCCGTCTCCGCCGTCAACAACGGCCAACCCGCCGTCCTGCTCCTGGGACAGCACTTCCTCAACACGAGTGACCCGTGGACCCAAGCGACAGCCAACCTGGGATGGCCGGGCACCAGCGACGAGTTCCTCGCCGCGATCAACGCCCTGGCCAAGGCCGCCGGCCGCCGGGCACTGCTGATAGTCGATGCCCTCAACGAAGGCGACGGCAGGAGGATCTGGCCCACACGCTTGGCAGGCTTTCTGGAGAAAGTCCGCAGGTTCGACTGGATCGGCGTGGTCCTGAGCGTGCGGACCATCGCCCAGAACGCCTGCGTTCCCCGCAACATCCGCGAGGAAGCACTGATCGTCCCGCACCTCGGGTTCGATGGCGTGGAGTTCGACGCCGTACGGGAGTTCTTCCGCCACTACAGGCTCATCGGCCCCGCCACACCGCTGCTGCTCCAGGAGTTCCGGGAACCGCTGTTCCTGGAACTGTTCTGCCGCACGGCGCAACGTCATCCCAGCCTGCTGACCGGTGCCGCACCGGGCCTGAGCACCGTTCTCGACGAGTACCTCACCACCAGGGACGAGGTGGTCTCCGAGCGACTGGACACCGACCCGCACGACCGTGTGGTCGTCACCGCCTGCCGTGAGCTGGCCAAGGCCATGCTCAGCCGAGGCACGCGCTGGCTGAGCAGGCAAGAGGCCAAGGACATCACCGAACGCGTGTGGCCGACGACAGGTGGCCACTCCCGCTCGCTGTTCCTGGCCCTGCTGACCGAACGCGTACTCATCGAAAGCTTCACCGGCTCACGCCTGCAGACGCCCGACGCACAACCGGTGCAGTTCGCCTACGAGCGCCTCGCCGATCACCTGATCGCCTCCACCCTCCTCGAGTCGACACGCCGCGACAGTGGCTACGACCATGATGCCCTCACCCGGATCGTGGCGGATCTGACCGCGGGCGACACCACGCTCGACGCACTCACCCTGCTATTGCCCGAACGCCTCGGTATCGAACTGACAGACTTCACTCACGTCCTGGCACCGGAAACGAGCAAGATGCTGCCGGACCGAGTGATCGCCTCACTACCGCTGCGGGTACCCAACGCGATCACCGACACGGCGGCCACGCTGCTGGAGCGACGGCTACTGGGCTACGACCACCAAGCTTCCCGAGCCGCCGCGCACATCGCCGTGTCATTGGCGTGCCGGCCCGACCACCGCCTCGACCACCAGTGGTTGCACACGACACTGGCGGCGATGCCGATGTGGCGGCGGGACATGACCTGGACCGCCGCCACCGCTGGACGACGAGCACAACCAAGCCCGTACGCAGGGCTGCTCGCATGGGTCGACGCCGAGGACGAACACATCCTGAGCGGTTTGAGCGAGGAGTCGGCAATCGCGTGCGCCGTTACTTTGATGTGGGCGTTTACCAACTCCGACCGGTTCGTACGCGACACCGCCACCCGCCGGCTGGTCAAGATCGCCTCGGTCCATCCGACCGTACTACCCCCACTGATCCGACGTGCCGCCGGTGTGGACGACCTCTACGTCCTCGAACGGGTCTGCGCGGCCGCCTACGGCGTCGCCCTACGCCGCCTACCCGACACCCCTCTGCGTGAAGCCGCCACAGCGACACTCGACACGGTGTTCGGACAAGGCGATCCGCTACCGCACATCCTGATCCGTGACTATGCCCAAGGCATCGTCCGTCTCGCTCACCAACGCGGCCTCATCACCGATGCCGACTGGACCCGAGCAGCAGGTCCTTGGTCGAGCCCGTGGCCCGGCCGGAACATCCCCGATCTGGACGAGCTGGAACGCCTCTACCCCCTATTCGCCGATGACGAGCCCGCCCGGAGAGGCACGCTATGGGCTTCGATCCACCTCAGCGCCGGCGAAGGCGGCGACTTTGGCCGCTACATCATCGGCACCAACCATCCCTACAGCTTCCCCTTCACCACCCAGCTCCGCAACGCGCCCGAACAAGGGACCGCTACAGACAAGACTGCGACACCCGGCGACACCGAACCACCAAGCGCCAGCATGCTGGACCAACTCGCCGAAGACCTACCCCAAGACCACCCCCTCCGCAAAAGCGTCACCGACCTGCTCGCCTACGCCGAAGACCTGGCGGAGGACGAACCACATCAAGAGCGAAACCCGATCGACACCGACATGGTGTGCCGTTTCGTCATCCTTGGTGTCGCCGACCGCGGCTGGACGCCCGAACGCTTCCGTGACCTCGACGACGAACTCGACGAAGAGCAGAACGTAGGACGCGCCTCGCGCAAGCGCGAACGCATCGGCAAGAAGTACCAGTGGCAGGCATGGCACGAAGCCCTCGCCCGGCTCGCCGACACCCATCTGCCCAGCGAACACCCGGACCGTCAACCCGTCACAGCCGCACGGATCTCCTTCACCCGCGACATCGACCCTTCCCACCTACTGGCAGGAAATCCCGCCAGCCCGGCCAACGACCAGTACATCCCGACCGACGCTTGGTGGCTGCCCCTGTCCAGGCCGGAGGCACCCGATCTGTCCACCTTCGACCTCCAGTGCACCTGGGTCGCCGACCGCACAGCGCTGCTCGACACCAGCGCTCTCGTCATCGTCCCCGGCATCACAGCCGCAGCCTCACCCGCCGGCCGCGCCCTGCGCCTGCGCGACAACGACGAGTGGATTCTGCTTCACGGCACCGTAGCCTGGTACTGGGACGCTTACGGACCGGCGCCGCGCCTGGACACCAAGGGCGTCTGGGCAGACCACGCAGTCGTTTATCACACCGTCCTCATTCGCCGAACCGACGTAGCCGGTGTCCTCGCAGCGCCGCTACAGCCCTACGGCCCTCACCACTACAACCAGAGCTTTACCGACGGGCCGTTCCTCGGCGAGTTCCCCGACCAACCTCCCTTCACCGACCTGCTCGCCGACCGGGAGCACCAGCACGGGTGGACCACCGACACCAACATCGCCACACCAGTCCTACTCACCACGGACCACTACATGTGGGAAGGCAACATCTATGACTGCTCCCTCACCGACTCGGTGTCCGTGTCTCTCCCCACAGCCCACCTTCTCAGGCTCCTAACGCCGAACGCCCTCTCCCGTGACGGCGCCGTCTACGGAGCAGACAACGACGTCATCGCCTTCGCCCCCAATGTCTTCGAAGCCGGGAACTCCACCCTCCTGATCCGCGCCGACATCCTCCACACCGCACTCAACGCCGCCGACCTCGCTCTCGGCCAAGTCACCTACCAGGAACGCCGCTCAGCAATAGCTTTAAATCATGACCTCTGGCCCGGCAGACTCGACCGCACCAGTCTTCACGTTCACCAGCCCGTCTCTGACGGATGGACCATTGCCGGCACTGTCCACCACCGTCATCAATACCCTCCACGTCCATCGCGTGCGGCATCGAAATAGCGGCGCGAGCCCGTTTGGCAATGCGCAAAGGGGAACATTCCCCGCGTGTTGAGCATATTGACGTGTGGGCTGTGGCCCACCTGGACAGTGGGCGGAAGTTGTTGCTATGCTTGACTTATGCGGCACCGTGGCGGTGTCCGGGATGGGCTGAAGCCCACATTTGGGGGTTCAACAAGCCCTCTCGGACACGCGCACTATTCACACGGCCCACGGGTTTGATGGTTACATCAGCCTCGTGGGCCGTGTGCGTGTAACGAACGTGCAGGTCAACCGTCCTGTAGAGGCTCGCCACGCTCTCTACGTCAGCATCGGCCAGGGCCGCTCCGACGTTACCCAGCGAGTCGATCATCGCGTGCACCTCGGCGGCGCTCAGGGCGTCCGGTGCCGGTGTCTCCTCCAGTTCCGCCCGCGCGGCAGCTCGAACTGCCTGCGCCTCGTTCATCGGCTCGACCAGTGCCAGCGGGTCAATTCCGGCTTTGATCGCCTCTTGGAACCGGCTCAACTGCTCCTCCGCTTTGGCGAGCCGCGCTTTGGCCGCTTCCCTGCCGTTCGCTGCGCCGTTCGATCCCTGCGACTCGACCAGGGCGGCGACGGTGCGGTCCCGGTTCTCCGGCGCGAACAATCGCCCGAGCCACCCGTTCACCGCTTCCTGCAAGACGTCTTCGCGGAGGTAGACCGTAGGCGGATGTGTGGCCAGCGCAGGTGATCCGGGCGCGAGCGTCCGAGCCGGACACCGGTAGTACACGCCGCGAGCCCGTGGACTGGCCTCCATCTTCCGACCACACGCCGTGCACCGGACGATGCCCCGGAACAGGTACGGCCGTTTCGTGGGCCGCTCGGCGCGCTCGGTCTTGCGAGCCGTCTTCAGGCCACCGGCGGACTTCGACTTGCGCAGCAGGTGTGCCTGCGTGAAGTCCTCGACGCTCACGATCGCCGGGTGCGCAGGCTTGCGGGACCGCACGATCCGATCGGCGCTCGCCCGGCGGAAGCGGATCACGTAGCCGGCCGCCACGTCGTCAGGGTCGAGCAGCGTCTCCTGTCGCGCCCACCGCCCGAAGAACGCAAACCCGGTGTACCTCGGGTTGTCCAGAATCGCCCGTACCGTGCTGCCCTGCCAGCCGTCCGCCAACCGGTGCCGGTTCTGGTCGGGCCGCCGAGCCGATGGGCACGGAATCCGATCCCGGTTGAGGCCCGTTGCGATCGCCCGGTCGCCTCGACCGCTCAGGTACTCGGCGAAGATTCGCCGCACCACCTCGGCGGACGGCTCGTCAATGGCCAGCACCCGCAACCGGTAACCCTCGCTCGCCTTCCGCGGATTCGGGTGCGGACCACCGTCCACCACGACGTAGCCGTACGGCGCGCGCCCGCCCTGGTGCCGTCCCTCATTGACCACCTGCGCATCCATAGCCGCGCGGACACGAGCCTGCACGTGCTGCCGCTCGGACTCGCTCATACCGCCGAGCACGCTCATCAACATCTTGTGCGAGGGGTTCCGAGCGTCGAACTTCCCGCCCAGCTCTGGCACCCACAGGTCAACGCCGTACGCGGCGAACTTCGGTGCGACCAGCGAGAACTGATTGCCGAACCAACACCGCGTGCCCTCACCGACCACCACGGCGTTCCACCCACGGTTCGGGTTCTTGAGCGCCGCCAGCAGTCGAGCCGCCTCCTCTCGTCGCTCCCACGGCACGGACCTCGACTGCCCCACGTCGAAGAACTCCTCAGCGACGACACCACCGAGCGGTTCCACGAACTTCCGCGCGTTGCTGAACTGCCACCCGCGCGACGTCTCCGGATCTTGGTTGTCCTCGGTCGAGCACCGCCCGTAGACCGCTACCGGCCCGATACCGTCCTCGATCGCTTCGACCACCTCGACGCCCAGCAGCTCGTCCAGCGTCGCCCACGGGTCTCGGCTGATTTCAACAGTCACCGTCACCCCCTCCCGGAGGTCCGTCCAAGACCTCCACCTCGGTCAGTTCGACCAGTATGGCAAGCAATATGCGGCTGGTAGCAGGCGTCAGCACAGGAAGTTCATCCGGCAGGCGCACGGTGACACGGCCGTCATCGGTCATGCCTGATCACCGCCCTGCGAGCCGATTTCATCAGCCGCCACCCGCTCGACAGCCGCCCGGATGTCCGCCGTCAGGTAGCCACGAACACGCCGTGAGGTCTCCCCGTCCGGCACGTACTGCCGCAGCGGCTTGCACCCCAGCTCGCTCATCTCGCGAGCGAACGTGACCGGCTCGACCTCCAGCTCCTCGACCAACTCCGACGTGGGCACGAACTCCCGCTCGTCCAGCTCCTCACCGAGGTAGTCCACGACCGACGCCAACGGTTCCGGCAGGTCCACCACCCACCCGTCAGCCGTCCCGCTCCCCAGTGCCTTGACGACCGACGACGAGTCGATCGGACGTGGCGCATCGTCACCCACGGCATGACCAGCGAGCGTGCCCGCGGCCTCCCGAAGCGCACAGCCACGCGCACAGATCACCCGCCACTCGGCGTTGGGCATGTAGTAGGTCCGCACGGTCATGGCGATCATGTCCGCGCCAGCGTCCGTCTCACCGTCCGGCCGCAGGATGCCGACGCCCTTGTGAGTCGGCAGCAGGGTCGAAGCGTCGTATCCACGGGTGTTCATTTGCTCGCCGAGCACGATGTTCGAGTCCCGCCAGTCCATCACCCGCAACGCGAACCGCGAGCCGAGCACCGCCCGCAACCGCGTCGGGATCGTGTTCGAGTCCGGCCGCTGAGTCGCCAGGATGACCACCACACCAGCCGCCGGCCCCTTCCGCACGAGGTAGGTCAACAGGTCGGCGATGTACGCGCCGAGCGTGGTCTTCTTGCCGCCAACCTGCTCCCGCGCCGCGTTCTCCAGGAACACCTGAACCTCATCGATCACCACTCCAGTGATCGGCATCCCGAGGTCCACGTCCCGCGAGATGGCCGGCGTGATCTTCGACTCTGGACAGATCTCATCGTCCAAAGTGGCCATCCGGGCATATCGAGCTTGCACCTCTGCCACCAACTCCACCAGGTGATCCCGCACGGTGTACGCGTGCTCAAGCTCATCACCGCACACGTACCTGTAAGCGATCTGCTCGGCAGCCTCCCAATCCTTGCCGCCCTTCCCATCGAACACGTACAGCCGCGCGTATCGGTCCAGCACAAGCCCAGCAGCCGCCAACCGAGTAGCGAACGTCTTGCCCTGTCTGGGAATCGCACCGACAAGCAACGACGTCCACACCAACGGAAGATCAATCCGCCGGTTCCGCGCATCCCGCCCGAACGGCACCGGCCGCCACGCGTCCCACCGCTCCATATCCAGCAGCGGCGTCCGCAACGGCGGACCGGCGTAAGGGTCCTCATCGGCTACCCACAGAGCCACCCGCCCCGCGTGCCCACCGCGGCCACGGACCCGCTCCACGATGAGCTGTACCTCGTCCACCGCCAGCGCCGACGCGAGCGCGTCCCGGTGCTTGATGACGTCGGCAGCCTTCCGCGTGGCCGGAAGATCGACCGTGACCGCCCAGCCTCGCCCTACTCGTACCGCGCGCTCGACCAACCGCAAGGTCTCGTCCTTGCCGATCAGCTTCGCGTCCCGGAACGCGTCGACCAGGAGTTGCGAGTCCATCGTCCAAGCCAGCGTCCGCGGCCCGCCCAACACCGCCTTGCGCCCCGGCGATCCGTCCTTCCGCCGACCCACGATCGCCAGCACCACCGACGCCAACCCAGCCGCGCTCCACAAGGCAACCGAGCCGTAAAGCACGTACAGCACGAGCAGCACCCCGGACACCGCTCCGACCACGGCACCGGTCACCCTCCACCGGAACAGCGTCAAGGCGCGAATCTCCACGAACTTGTCCGCCAACTTCTCGGACTGCTCCGCAGCCTCCCGGTAGTCCCGCACCCGAACCCAGCGCCGCCACGCCCGAGCTGCCACCAGTGCTCCCCTGCCAATTCCGCCGACGAACCGGCCAGGGAGACGCACAAGCCAAGTGGTGATTTTTTTCGACCAACACTGAAGCAATCGTGATGACTTTACTTGCGACGTTTCGCCGGCCCGACGCCAGCCGCTCCCGAACCGCCGAACCAACGTCTTCGGTTCACCGACCAACTCGCCATCGAGCACCGGCTCAGCGGGCACCAGGTCGCCGTTCATGAACGACCCCCATCCTCCGTGAGCGCCGCCGCAAGCCGTGACGACAGGCCACGCGAGCAGCCGGTGACCTCCCGGACCCACGCCGGCGTCACCTTCACGTCCGGCGTCCGCGCCGCCCGAGCCAACGCGAGATAGTCCGCGAACGACGTCCGCGGAGCCGTGGGCACCGGTGCCTGCGGAGCGCTCGGCGCGGCGTTCACGGCCACGCCGAGCTTGTCCCGCAACTCCGTGACGGCCTCCGCCGCCACGAACACCACCAACGGCGGCACCGAGTGCAGCACCACGAGCGCCGCCGAACCGGCCACGAACGCACTCCAGGTGTTCATGACGTACGTGGCCGCGAGCGTGAACCACTTCGCCGCTCGCACCCATCCACCCATCCGGACGCCATACCGAGCGGTGACCTGCTCGGCCCGAAGGATCGCCAAGAGCACCAGCGACACCATCGGGTCGAGCAGCCACGCCGCACACCAGGCAAGCGACCACACCGGCGCACCAGCCGCCGCGAACTGCTGAACGTTCGTCATCGTGAACGCCAACCCGAGCAAGATCCCCGTCCAGCACAACCGGTCGACCTGCCGAGCCACCCGCTCGACCGACTCACTCATCGCCGCTCACCCCGACGCCGAGACGGCTCGTACGTCGTCACGGTCAGCGCCCGAGTCAACGTGTAGGAGGCGAACAGCGCCGGCACGACGAGCACCACCAGGAGCAACCACCCGTCACCGCGATGGGTGATCACCACCCACTGCACGAGCACGATCAACACCGCGTTCAGGGCCACCCGACCGGCGAGCGACACCAGCCGTGCACTCGTCCGTGCCGCATTCGCGGCGGCCTTCGCTCGCCGAGCACCAGCCCGCCAGACGAGCAGCAACACCAGTACCACGCCGACACCCGCGAGCACCTGAGTAGGAGTGAGACTGAGAGCGTTCATGAACGCGGCCCCCTCTCCACCCGTTCACCACGTCGCAGCCAGTGGGGGTACAGCTCCCGCCGATCCTCGGCAGCCAGCGCACCCCACACCCCCACGGTGTTCTCACCGGCGGTGCGCAACTCCAGTTCCAAGCACTCGTCCCGCACCGGGCAGCCGGCGCACATCCGCGAGGCCAACTCGCGGTCGGTCAACTCCTCATCGGCCCACGGTGGCGAGTCCGTGAACGCCCACATGCACAGGCCGTCACGCCCGACGACCTCGGCCAACACCTCACTCGGCACCCACCGGAGCCGGTCCAACTCCCACGCGATCGCGACCAGGTTCACGGCGTGCCTCCCGAACGAGGCTCGCCGAGCAGCCGCACCAGCACGTTCGCCGGGATCACCAACCGGCCGCGCCGCCACACCACAGGCAACCGCCCGAGCCGAACGGCGCGGTGCACCGTGCTCGGCTCGACACCGAGCAGCCACGCGGCCTGACGAACGGTGTGGCCGGAAGAAGGCAGAGAAGTACGCATCAGAAATGCCCTTCGACTAATCGAGCTGACGATTTCAGCTCTAAATTGCTGATTTCAGCGCAACGGAAGGCGTGTTTGATCGCCCCCGGCGCGAAATGCGCCGTGTCACGTCACGGAACAGCGGAAGACGGCTAATCTCAGCGCTGAGGCGGAGCGCGGAGGAATACGTGTCGGAGGATTGGGCGGCAGTCGCCAAGGCCATCAACCAGCGCGTCAATGAGCTGGGTTGGCGTCAACGGGAGCTTGCGGAACGCTCGCACGTCTCGCAGGCGATCGTCCGCGAGATCCAGCACCACACAGTCGAGCGCCGCCGCAGCCCGCGGACGCTGGAGTCCCTGTCGACAACCCTCGGCTGGCACCCGCAGCACCTGGACGCCGTGCTGCACGGGCGTAGGCCACCAGAGGCCGACGAGCCGATCACCAACCCGGCCGACAGCCTGTGGTCCCGTTTGGACGGTTTCGAGCAGCGGCTCAACGACATCACGGACCGCTTGGACGACCTCAAGTCGGACCTCTCGACCGTGATCGAACACGTCCGCGACCGCCGCTAGCCCGATGCATTTCCGCTGGTGGAGCGAGCTGTTTTCCATGGCTCAATTCCACTGCGGAAGCGCCTTCGGCCCCATGCATCACCGATGCACGTCCACTGCACAACCAGTGCACATCGCTCCGGGGGGACAGCGAGAAGATGAGCCTGCACGAGGGCTGGACCGGTCGGACCGCCAGCGCACTCCAGGCGGCAATGCGCCTCACCAACGAAGCGTTCGCCGAGCACCTGGGAATCGCCGTCCGCACGGTCGCCGGCTGGCACCAGAAACCGGACCTCAAACCGAAGTCCGAGATGCAACAGCTCCTCGACACCGCCCACGACCAGGCCGACGCAGCGGTCAAGGCCAGGTTCGCCGCGCTGATCGCCGAACCGAAGCTCGATCTCCCGGACGGCGCGGCAGCCGACGCCGAACTACGGCTCAGCTCCGACCCGAACATCGTCGCCGCGCTGGACTGGCTCGACCAGCACGCGGGCTAGGAGCCGGGAACCGCCCGGCGCGACGTCGCCGCGCGCCTCGTCCGCCTCGACGTCCGCGCACTTCAGGACCGAGGCGTCCGCCGAGGCCGGGTGAACCAACGCGACACCGCCCGCGCACTCGCCGACTACTACGGCACAGCCACGACCGGTCACGGCCGCTACGCCGCCCGCTTCGGCTCCACCACCCGCGCGTCCACGACCGTGTTCACGCACCCGGACTGGCTCGACCTCGACTGCCCGCTCGTCCCCGCCCACGACCGGCTTATGCTGTCGACCGTAACCCCGGACGATCATCAGCCGATGAACGAGGAGAGCGCCGGACGCGCGGCCCAGCGGCTGGCCGAAGCCCTGGCCCTCGGCAACCGCATGGTCAACATGCCGCTGTATCGACTGCTCGACGTGGGCGTGCAGCGGCACCAGCTCGGCGGCAGCGTCGGCGTGACGAACTTCGTGGGGTACGTGGTAACGATGGACCTACTCGAAGGCGAGCTGGTCGACGCGCTCACCACCGGCCAGCCGATCAGTCCCGGAACCCTCCCCCTCCGCGACGCCTACCTACCCGACCTTCCCTCGGTCCTCGACGTCTCCGGCCGCATGTGCGCGGGTGGCACCCTCGCCCTGACCGCAATCGCACGTCCCGCCGACCCCTTCCGCGGCGAAGCGGACTACCTCCTGCTCGTCCAGGAACGCTCAGGCCACGTCATCAACGCCGCACGCCGCCTGGCCGTGATCCCCAAAGGCTTCCACCAACCGCTGACCGACTACCGAGCCGACGCCCAGATCGGCTCGACGCTCCGCCGCGAGATGGAAGAGGAGCTGTTCGGCCGCGACGACATCGACACTGGCGTCGTGCGGTGGTCGCCTTCGGCGGGCGTCGGCTCGCCGAAGTCACCGTGACCGATGTGCTGGCATTGCAGCAACAGGCGATCCGTGGGGCGGAGGTGCGCTCCAACCACCGCAAGGGACGGCACGCGGGCGAGAGCGCGGTCCGCGCGATGCGGATGTTCTTCCGGCTGGCCGCCGCGGACGGCCTGCTCCGGCACGGCGTCAATCCGGCCATGGTGGTGAAGTTGCCGCGTCGACTGCCCAACGTGCGCCGGGCGTTGACACGCAAGGAGATGCGGGCGATCAACGAGGTGGTGGTGGCCACCAGCAGGGACGCGGTGTTGAACGCGTTGTTGTTGCGGCTGCACACCGAGACGGCCTGCCGTCGCTCCGGGGCCCTGGGTCTGCGGTTGACGGATCTCGACATCGAGTCCTGTGCGGTACGGCTGCGCGAGAAGTTCGGCACCGAGCGCTGGCAACCGATCACCCCGACACTGGCGACCAGCCTGGCCGAGCACGCCGAGGCCCGCAGGGTGCGAGAGCCGGAGGAGCAGTTGCTGCGGCACGCCGACGGCACACCGCTGACCGGGCGCCGCTACGACCTGTTGTGGAAGCGGGTGAAGGACAACCTGCCCTGGGCGGCCAAGCTCGGCGTGTCCATGCACTGGCTGCGACACACCACGCTGACCTGGGTGGAACGCCGCTACGGCTACGCCGTCGCACGCGCCTATGCGGGCCACACCGACACCAAGGGCGGCTCCACCCTGACCTACATCAAAGGCGTACCCCACGAGGTCGCCCGGGCACTGGCGGCATACACCCGCGAACCACATCCATTGGCCACCCCGGATCAACTGAAGTGAGTGGCTGGCCGCACGGCGGGGTGACTCTCGCGGCGGAACCGGTCTGAGGCCGGCTAGTACAAGGTTGGTTCCAGGCCACGTCGGGCGGTTCGGGTGGCCCGGGGCGGCGGGCGAAGCGCTCCGGGTGTCGGGCGCTATGAGAGGTGGGCCGTGAGTGTCTCGGCGGCGAACCTCAGTGGGATCCGTTCCTGTTCGACGCGGCGGTGTCCGCGCCACGCGGGGGCCAGCAAACGCTCATACACCGCACGTTCCGTGGGCGTGAGGCGCGGCAGAGGTTTGGGGGTGCCGGGTTGGAGCAAGATCCCGTTCCGGTCGGTATTGGTGCCGTAGGGCTCGAAGGTCTCGTGGGTGGCCGGGTCCATGAGGATGCTGCGTACGGCGACGCCGTCCTCGCGCCAGCCGTTGAGGATCTCGTAGCCGTGGGTGTCGATGTCGCCCCAGTAGTACAGATGGGGTGCCTGGGTGAGCCAAGGGAAGGCGGCTGCGGTCTTCCCACCGAACCCATCGCCTTCGACGGCGACACCGCCGTCCACCGGGGGAAAGTGGACGGCGGTGTCCTTATTCTCGGAGATGATGACCACTGCGGGTCGGTAGGGCGGGGTGAAGGCGTCGCCGACGGTGGCGGAATCGTGGTGACGTGCCCCTGTGGCCCGGTAGGCGGGGTCGAGGTAGGTGAAGTGGATGCGGGCGGGGTGTCTGGGGAGCAAGCCGAGGTTCGCGCGCCCGCTGAGTGCGATGATCAGGCTTTGGCGGGTATTGAGCCACTTGGCGTGGACGCCGGGGATGGGGACCTGGCGGGGAGTGAGCCCGGTCGCGTCATTGGCCTGGAACCAGGCGGCGGTGGTGAGGAGCAGGTCGAAGTCGGTATCGGAGTACTTGTCGGTCGCGCGGACGACGCGGTCCAGTTCCGGTGTGCCGGGGAACCGCTGTACGAGCAAGCCGAGCCGGTCCCGTGTCCGGGCCAGTCGGAACGTCCAGTCGTCGCCGACAACCCGGGCCGCGGCGTCGAGTCCGGCGACTTCGACATGTACGGGAATGTCCTGGGTAGTGGTGTAGACCCGCTTGGGTTCGGTGTGCAGTTGAACCGGCTGCATCTTCGCCCAGTCGCGCCACTGCCGGATCAGCGGCTGGTAGGTACGGGCCCAGCCGGCTTCCAATTCCGACTTCCTCGGTGTGCCGATCGGGAACCGGTGTGGCCACGACGTCGACGCGCCCGCAAGGTCGGCTGCCCACGTGCGGTCGAGCCGCCGCCGGATGTCGGTGAGGACATCGGCCGGTGTCTTCACGCGGAGGCCTCGGTCCACGCGCCCGCACCGCGGTCGGCCGGTGGGAGGGCGGTCACCGACGAGAAGCCCTTGCTGCTCTTCGCCATGTACAGGACGTGCTCGGCGTGCGGTTCCAAAGCCGTGAACTGGCCATACGGAGCCCCGATGACGAGCTGGAACCCCAGGCCCTTCCAGGCCGCCAAGGAGCGCCCCGCGAACTCGCTGTCCGCCTTGACGAAACCCTCGTCGAGGAACACCGGCGCGAACCGGGGTCGTTCGTTGGCCTCGTCGCCCAACTGGAACCGCAAGGCGGCACCGACGATGAACGCAACCAGCTCCTGTGTCTCTCCACCTGACTTCCCGCCGAGCGCCGCGTAGGTCGACCGCTCACGGCCCTCGCTGTCGTAGGACACCGCGGTGATCTCGATATGCTTGCGCACGTCCAAGAAGTAGTCCCGGTTGCTCTTGCCCGGGGCATCCTTGCGGATGTTCGCCATGAACCGGCGAAGTCTCCTGAACCAGTTCTGGATCTGCTCGTCGGAGAAGTCGTCGGTGTCGGCGCGGGAGAGCGTCTTCAACTCCCGTTTGAACTTCGCGATATCGTCGCGGTTCAACTCGCGTAGGTCGATCTTGAGTCGGTGTTGGTGGGCACCGAACGGCAGCCGGGCGAGGATCGCGTTGACGGGGTCGAGCCGGTTGCGGATGTCGTCGATGGCGTGGCTGAACGCGCCCGCGAGTGGCACAAGGTCCTGCCCGGACCAGTCGGTGAGCCGCTTCGCCCACTCCTGGCGGCGTTCGTGGAGGCCGGTCGCGAGGATGGTGTCGAGTATGCGCCGGAAGGATGGGTAGTTCTCGACCTTCGCCGACAGGTTCGGGTCGCCCCAATCGTCATTGTCGAGGTACCGCTGGAACGTCGCTTCCAGCTCGCGTCTGATGTCCTCGGCCTTGCTGTGGGCGCGCTTGCCGTTGTCCACGAGCCGTGCCTTGAGCCGGTTTGTGCCTGCGGCGAAGTCTTTGCGGTCCCCTACCGTGGCGACCTGCTGGAACTCGTGGTCGAGGTAGGTTGACTGCTCCTCGGTGAGCGTGACGACCTGACCGCGCTCAATGCGCTGGATCTCGCCTACGACTCGGTCTTTGCGGTCGACGATCTCACCCAACTCTTGGAGCGTGTTATTCAAAGCCGTTTCCGCTGTGTAAACCTCGCCGCCCGCTGTCTTCACGTTCGCTGCGAGCTTGACGAGGCCCTCCTGGAGTTCCCGGAGCGAGTCGTCCGAGTCGAGGATCAGTTTTCGCTCGCTCTGCAACCTGGCGATCTCGGCCTCGATGCCGTTGGAGTCGATGTCGCGCCACTGTGTTGCGAGGATGTGTTCGTGGGCGCTTTTATTCGCGAGCATTTCCTTGAACTCACTGTCCAGTGCCTCGATCTGGGCGTCGATATCGCGGAGTACCTCGTCGAGTTCGCCGATCCGGGTGTTGATCTCGGAGAGGCGCTCTTCTTTTGAGAAGCCGATGACGTACGGCGCGTTGCTCTCGCCGTGTGCGCCCGATCTTCCCTTGCGGGTCTGGCCGTTCACGGTCACGCGGCGTTCCCTGCCGCCGAGTTCGTGGGCAGAGTCCACACACAGTGCGTCTGTGTTCTCGGCGGACACACGCTCTTGAACCCACGTCGTGAACGGGCTGTCCTTGTACGCCAGTTTGCCGGAGACGTAGTCCGGGTTGAGGTCGCGCGGACTGAACCGGGTGAGGTCGACGCCCTCGTAGTTGATTCGACGCGGGAGTGTGAGCGGGTCTATGACGCGGGAGACGCGGTCGAGGTCGTCGGCATCGATGAGCAGTACGCGGGCGAGGCCGAGAAGTGTCGTCTCGATGGCCTTCCGCCACTTCTTCTGCCCGGGGAGGACGTCTATGAGCTCACCGACGAACGGCAGATCCCCTGGGGCGATACCCGTCGCCTTGGAGATGATCATACGGGACTCGTGCAGGCCGCGTTCCATGCGTCCTTCGCGCTCGGCGAGGGACGCGCGTTCTCCGACGAGTTCGCTCTTCTCCTTGCTGGGCTCGTAGATGGCGGCGCGAAGCGCGTTCTCGCGTTCCTTGACGTCCGTGAGCGCGGCGTCGAAGCCGTTGATGAACGTCTGGGACCGCGACCGGGCCGAGGCGAAGTCGTCCGCGCTCGTGACCGCCAGATCGAGGCGGGCGGTCAGCTGGTCGAAACTGTCGCGCTGGGTCCTGGTCGAGGAGAGGTCGAACCCGAGCCTGGTTATCGCTTCGTCCAGCTTCGCGAGCAGCGCGTGGGATTCGTTCTCCCCGAGGGCCGCTTCGACCGCGCTCTTCCGGGAGGCCAGGGCTGTGTGTCGTTCTTCGGCATCCAGCTTCTTCTTCTCGGCCTCGGCACGCCGTGAGCGGTTGGTTGTCTCTGCGGCCTCCAGCAGGGCGTCCTCGGTGATCAGCTTCCATAACGCCAGTGGGCTGTCCCCGGGCTGATGGATACCCAGGCTGTCGATGAGAGCGGCGTCCGCCAACGCCTTGTCACGGTCGTCGTTCAGCTTCGGGATGTGCGCGAGCACCTCCGCTTTCTTTCGCTCGGTTTCCATCGCCTTGTAGGCGTCTTCGAGGTTCCTGAAGTGGTCGACCGCGTCGTCAGCCGCGGCGTAGGTGCCGGGGAGTTCGATGACCATGGACTTGTAGAGGTCATCGACGGTGCGGACCTGGTGTCCGGCCTGGATGCGGGCGAGCAGGCGCAGCGCCTTCCCTCCGTCGCCGTTCGCCCCGATACCCAGGCGGGTGAAGAACGCTTGGGAGAACTCGTCGTAGGACTTGTACATCTTCAGGTTCGGAAACCGACCCTCGACAGCCCGTTTGTCGAACTTGCCTTCTGCGAACGGCTCGACGTCGCGCAGGTCGACAGTTCCGTCGACGGTGCACAGCTTGCGGGTGAGGTCGCTGTCCTTGGTGGCGGCACGGGGGACGTAGTAGAGCCGTGCGACGGTGAACCGACGTCCGTTGTCGTCGACGAACGTGGCGGCCAGGGCGCCCCACGTGGCGGAGTTCTGTCCGCGCAGCACTTGGTCGGCGAGGTCGCCCTCGGTGTTCCGGCTGGTGTCCGTTTTGCCGCGCAAGTAGGAGACGAGGCTGCGTTGGTCGGCACTTCTGGCCCGCCCGACGGTGGCGTCGTTGGACGCGCCGTTGAACGGGACGTTGGAGTCCATCATCAACGCGATATACGCGTCGAGCAGGGTTGACTTGCCGGTCCCGGACGCGCCGGACAGCAGTGTCGTGGTGGGTGCGAAGGTCACGGTGCTGGGTCCGTGGAAGCCGCCCCAGTTGACGAGTTGGAGCGTTTCGACCTTCCACTGGGTGGTGCCCTCGGTGGCCCCGGCGAGATAGAACAGCGGTGCGTCTGCATCGCCCGTTGTCATGCTTCCGCCCCTTCGTCGTCCGTGGCGCCGTTCTGATGCTTGAGCCACTCCCACAGTTCGTGCAACCGCTGCAACGGCAACAGAACCGCAATGACAGAGGAGACCCGCAGCCGGGAGGCGTCGTTCGTCTTGCTGAGGACCTTTGCCTTGACCAAGTTGTCGACGGCGTTGTTCGCCCTGGACTCGTCGCCGGACCGGTTGGTCGCATGGGCAGGTCGGAACGAAGCGACGTGCGCGACCAGGTCGTCCCGCTCGACGGTGACGTCCTCGTGTCCCGATGCACGTTCGCTCTGGAAACGGTGCCGCAAGAACACCAGGAGGATGGTCTCCTCGCGGGTGTACGGGGTATCGAGGAGCAGGGTGGGGAATTCCCTCCCGCCACTCTCGGACGCCGCCTGCCGTTTGAACGCCACCTCGTACGACAGGTCCAGGTGCAGATCGAGGAACATGTCGTTCAGTCGCGATTTGATCGGCGCCGGGTCCTCGCGGATGACCCGCCACTCCGCGGGGTGCTGCGCGGCGGAGATGAATCTGTTCTTCAGCAGGACGACCAAGGCGCGACGTTGGGCAAGCGACAGGCCACCGGTGTCGCCCTCGAACAACGCGAGCGTCGCCCTCTCCCCCTCCCCCTCCCCATCGTCGGTGTCGGCGTCGGGGAACGCGTCGTCGAGGTCACCGGTGAAATCCTCGTCATCGGCGTCGTCGGCGACGCTGTCCGTGAACAGGGGCTCGTCTTCGTGCCGGCTGTCAGTCATCAGCGGCTCCTTCGAGGCTGACGTCCTTGAGCGCGGTCACTTCGGCGGCGGTGAGGGACACCGTGGGGACGAGGAAATCCCGGCGCTCGCCATCCGGGCGGATGGCTTCGAAGATCTCGGTTCCGGTGCCGTCTCGAAGCGCGTCGACGCGTGATGCGAGGTGGAGCAGACCAAGGATCTCGACCGGGCGACGCAGTCCGACGGGCAGCCTGTTGAACAAGCGGCCGACCGTGTCGATGTCACCCCTCGTGAAAGCCTCGACGAGTGCCGTGCGCAACTCGTCCAGGGACGGGCCGCCCCGCATCCGCAACTCCTCGATCGTCGGCGGTTGCGGGCTGTCGTCCTCGACCTCTTCAAGCGGCGGTGGTGGCGCGGCCGAGGCTGGATCCCAGAACCGTTCCCGGAAGTGGCCGACTTTCAGCGTCGGAGGGAGCAGGTCGAGCGGGACGGTGGTGCGCGGCCCGGCCGTCTCCATCCACGTCGCCAACTCTCGCCCGATAGCGCGCAGCACGCGGTCGAGTTCGCGTTCCTGTAGCGCGTCGTGGTTGACGATGTGCTCCTTCAAGGTGGCGGTGAGCCGTCGACGCTGCGCGAGCACGTCCTTCATACCCTGACGGATGACCGCGACCGCGCCACGGATCTCGTGTACGTCCCGGGCGTCGAGCACCGCAGCTGCCGGATGGTCCAGGATGACCTGGACGTTCTCCCGCAGCTCCAGCAGGAGCGCGTCGTCGCGCAACAGGACGAAGGCCCCGTCGAACGCGCGCCCTTCCGGAGTGCCCTTCACGAGTTCGTCCTGCTTGGCCAGGTACTCGTCGAGCACGTCGACGACCGCACGCTCCTCGTCGCGGAGATCTCGGAGGATCTTGCGGTGCATGTCGAGCACCGACTCCTCGACCCGCTTGAAGTCCGAGGGCAGTTGGCCGATCAAGTCGATGAGGTTGGTGTAGCCGTCGAGCATCCGTTCATCGGACGCCGAGGCAACCTCGCCGCCGGCCGCGAGCCGGTCACGTTCGGCCTCCAACTCCCGGATCTGCGCGGTGAGCCGGTCGATGCGGGCCTGCGCGTCGGGTGAGGCCTCCAGCGCCCATCTGCGGACTGTGTCCAGGATCGTGGTCAACCTCGACTCCGACACGAGCACACGGTCGCGGGACAGGTTCTGCACGAGGTCGAGCGCCTCCAGCGCCGATGAGGTGAGCGAGTAGACGATGCTGTTGTCGGGGGCGTTGTCCCGGAACAGCCACTGGTCGCCGACCCACTGGTTGCACAGCGCGCGACCATTCACGTTCGGGGGCACTTCTACCCCTTCCCGCTGCAACTCGGAAAGGAACGCATCGACCTGGACGTGGAGCCGGTCGGCCTGGATCGACCGCCGATCACGGGAGAAGGAGCAACGGAAGACCGCAACCCGGAATGCCGCCCACTTCCCGTCCAAGAGCCGCAGTGTCGGACGGTGAAGGGCATCCTGCACACGCGCCAGTTCGCCGACGATCTCGCTCAACCGCACCTCCTCCAAGCCGCACGTCCGGCCGTGGGCCGATAGGTCCGCACCGCCGTTCCGTTCCAGCTGATCGGCTCAGAAGTGCACCACCGTTTGGCCGAAGCCACAGCCAGAAGATCGGAAGACCACTCCCCATCGTTACCCGGACACCCCAGGGCGCGACGCATCGGCGATGCATGACAGTCGCCCGACCTGTTATCCCGCCAAACACTTGTGTCCAGATCTCACCGTCGTACGGACATGGGTGACGGGCGTCGGCGCGGTCGCCCCTCATCAATGGAGGGATACGATCACGCGTCGGCCACGTCCGACCGATCGGCACCTCGAAGGTCGTCGTGCTAATGACAGCAGCACCGGCTATACGAGCAACCCTCGCGTTTCATCTTCGATCATCGCGTCGCGTTCGGCGGCGGTGAGCCAGGTCGCCGTGCTGCCGCTCGGCGTAGCGTTGATCATCAGGATGTCGTCGAAGTGAACAGCGACATCGCGCATGTGGCTGATCACTGCCACCAGACGCCCGCCACGCGCCTGGCTCGTGAGGTGTCCAACGCTTCGCCGAGGTGCTCGCCGCACTCGACCTGACCACCGGGAAGATCCACTACCGCATCCGGCGCCGCAAACGACACGCCGGGTTCCTCGACCTCCTCAAGTCCCTGCGCGCCAGGTGGCCGGGACAGAAACTCCACATCGTGGTCGACAACTTCTCGCCGCACCGCCACCCCGACGTCCGGGACTGGGCCGCCGACCATGATGTCGACCTGGTGTTCCTGCCGACCTACTCCAGCTGACTGAACTGGATCGAGGCCGAGTTCACCGCCCTGCGCTACTTCACCCTCAACGGCACCGACCACCACAGCCACGCCGAACAGAACGCCGCCATCGCCGCCTACATCCGCTGGCGCAACGCCCGAGCCCAACCCAAGACCGGCTTCGGCACCGACTCACCCATCCGCAGCTGGACCGATTACCCGACCAAGGTTGCGTGACGCAGCACTAGTAGACCGTCGCATCTAACCTTTGGGGTATAGGTGGCGGAGTTTGACGCGTGCGTCGTCGGTGGTGAACTGCCAGTCGACTCCCCGCTGGTT
>NZ_JBHYXZ010000003.1:0-35458 GCF_042752395.1 Actinosynnema sp. NPDC059335
CCCCGCGTGTCCTACGTTCGCGTCACGCGTGTCCTACGTTCGGAACACCCGAGTTGAACGCTCAGGTGCAGCGGCCGCGTTCCGAGCGTTCAACTCGGGGTACGCGGACGTAGGACACGCGCGTTCCGGACGTAGGACACGCGCGATCGAGGGTGGGGTGGTTGTGTCACCATGAACGGCGTTATGGCTGCTCCTCGCGCTGAGGTCGTGATCGACCTCGACAACCTCCGGCACAACGTCGCCCACCTCGACGCCCTCGCGCCGACCGCCGACACGATGGCCGTCGTCAAGGCGGACGGGTACGGGCACGGCGCGGTGGAGGTGGCCAGAGCGGCCGTGGAGGCGGGCGCGACGTGGCTGGGCTCCTGCTCCCTCGCCGAAGCCCTCGCGCTGCGCGCGGCCGGGATCACCGCGCCCATCCTCGCCTGGCTCGACCCGCCCGGCACCGACTACGCGCCCGGCGTCGAGCAGGACGTCGACCTGGCCGCGTCCTCCCTCGGGCAGCTGGAGGCGATCTCGGCGGCGGCGGACAAGGCCGGTCGGACGGCCCGCGTCCACCTCAAGATCGACACCGGCCTGTCCCGCAACGGGTGCCCGGCCGCCGACTGGCCGGAGCTGGTCGAGCGGGCCGCCAAGACCCACAACGTCGAAGTTCACTCGATCTGGTCTCACCTGGCCGTGGCGGACGAGATCGGCCACCGGGCCACCGACGCCCAGGCCGAGCGCTTCGACGACGCCTACCGCGAAGCCCTCGCCGCGGGCTTGGACCCGCGCCGGCACATCGCCAACTCGGCCGCCCTCCTCACGCGCCCCGACCTGCACCTGGACCTGGTCCGGCCGGGCATCGCGATCTACGGCCTGAACCCCGTGCCGGCGCCGACCGACCTGCGCCCCGTGATGACGTTCCGGTCCTCGGTCGCCCTGGTCAAGCGCATCCCGGCCGGTGAGTCGGTGTCCTACGGCCTGAGCTGGACCGCGACCACCGACACGACCCTCGCCCTGGTGCCCGTCGGGTACGCCGACGGCGTGCCGCGCAGCCTCTCCCACCGCATGGACGTCTGGCTGGCCGGCCGTCGCCGCCCGGTCGTCGGCCGGGTCTGCATGGACCAGGTCGTGGTGGACTGCGGCGACGACGCGGTGGTCGAGGGCGACGAGGTCGTGCTGTTCGGCGCGGGCGACCGCGGTGAGCCGACGGCCCGCGAGTGGGCCGACAAGACCGGCACCATCGACTACGAGATCGTCACCGGCATGTACCGACCGCGTGTCACCCGGAAGTACGTGGGGACACGCTGGTGAACACGGTGTGGAAGGCCGTCGGTTGGGCCGGCGGCATCCTCGGCGCCGCCGCGACCGGTGTCGCGGTGGGCGTGGCCGCCAACCAGAAGAAGGTCTCGCACGACCGCCTGCTCGCCGACCCGCTCGCCGACGAACCGCTGGGCCGCCTCACCCCGACCCGCGAGTCCACCGTCGCGGCGGACGACGGCGTGCCGCTGTCGACGGAGGAGGTCGACCCGGACGACGGCGGGAAACCCGAGGTCACGGTCGTCCTCGTGCACGGTTTCGCCCTGGACCGCCGCTGCTGGCACTTCCAGCGCCGCGACCTGGCCGCGCTCACCGGGCCGCGGGTCCGCCAGGTGCTCTACGACCAGCGCAGCCACGGCCGGTCGGGCCGGTCCACGGCCGAGGGCAGCACCATCGAGCAGTGCGCCCGGGACCTCGACGCGGTGATCCGCTCGGTCGCGCCCGACGGCCCGCTCGTGCTGGTCGGCCACTCCATGGGCGGCATGACGATCATGGCGCTGGCGGAGCAGCGGCCGGAGCTGTTCGCCGACCGGGTGCGCGGCGTCGCGCTCGTCGGCACGGCGGCCGGCGCGGTCGGCGGCGCGGGCCTGCCGAAGTCGGTGCTGTCGCGCTACAACCCGGTGACGCTGGGCGTGGGTCGGCTCGCCGGCCTCCAGCCGGGGCTGGTGGAGTGGGTGCGGCGGCGCGCGTCCACGCTGACGTGGAGCGGGATCCGGGCGCTGGCGTTCGGCAGCGGCCCGGTCAGCCCGTCGCTGGTCGACCTGATGGCCAAGATGATCAACAGCACCACGGTGCAGGTGCTCACCGAGTTCCTGGAGACGCTCGGCACGCACAACCGCTACAAGGCGCTGGCCGGCCTGCGGCACTGCGAGGTGCTCGTGATCAGCGGGGACGCGGACAGGCTGACGCCGTTCTCGCACGCCGAGCGGATGGCCGAGGAGATGCCGCACGGCGAACTGGTCCGCGTGCCGGGGGCGGGCCACATGCTCATGTTGGAACAACCCGACCTGGTCACCGGGCACCTGGTCGGACTGGTTCGGCGCAGTGCCGCCGAACGGTCGGGAAGCGGGCGGCAGTGGTGGCGACGAGCGTGAGCGTGACGCTCCCCGAGGTGCACGACACCGAGGAGTTCGGGCGCAGGCTGGGTGGTCTGGTGCGGGCCGGTGACCTGGTGCTGCTGTCCGGCCCGTTGGGCGCGGGCAAGACGGCGCTGGTGCGCGGCCTGGCCGACGGGTTGGGCGTGGCGGGCCGGGTCAGCTCGCCGACGTTCGTGATCGCGCGCGTCCACGAGCCCGCGCCCGGTGGTCGCGGTGTGCCGTTGGTGCACGTGGACGCGTACCGGATCGGTGGTCACCTGGACGAGTTGGACGACCTAGACCTGGACACGGATCTGGTGGATGCCGTGGTGGCCGTCGAGTGGGGCGAGGGCGCGGCGGAGCGGTTGTCGGAGGACCACCTGCTGATCAGGCTGGAACGGCGGGACGACGACGTGCGGATCGCGCACCTGCACCCGCACGGGGCGTGGGTCGACCGGGAGTTGCCCGCCTGATCCGGGGGCGAGGACGCTTTCAGGCGCTCCCCGGCTCCGCGATCCCGCGAACCACGCCCAACTCGACCAGGTCCTGCGGCCTCAACCGGAGATCGTCCGCGAGCCGCCGCACGTCGTCCCGCTTCAGGATCGCCGCCGCCAGTTCCGGCGCGATCACCGAGAAGTAGGCGTCCGGCGCGATCCACGTGCGCTCCGGCGACGACAGCGCCAGCGCGCCACCGGACCCGCCCTCCCCGACGACCAGCGTGGTGATCGGCACCGGGGCCTCGGCGACGGCCGCGAACAGGTCCGCGATGGCCGCGCCGACCCCGGCCCGCTCCGCCGCCGGGTCGTTCGCCGCGCCCGGCGTGTCCACCAGCGTCAGCACCGGCAGCCCGAACCGCCCGGCCAACCGGATCACCCGCGCGGCGGTGCGGAACCCGGCGGGCGTGGTGGCGGCGCCGGTCTGCGCGGCGTACGCGATCGCCCGCCCTGCCCGCCGCCCGATGCCGCACAGCATCCCGGGGTCCACGCCGCCGGCCCGGTCGCCGCCGAGCGGCACGCGCAGGTCGAAGTAGTCGTCCAGGTAGGCCGCCGCACGGGGGCGTTCCGGGGCGCGTGCCCGCCGCACGGCGCTCCACCCGTCCGCCGGCAGGTCCCCGGCCCCCAGCGCACGGGGAACCTCGGCGGGCGCGGTGTCGGCGCGGGCCAGCAGGGCGAGGACCGTCGCCACGGTCGCGTCGACGTCCTCGGGCGGGACGACGAGGTCCACCGTGCCGGCCGCGAACTGGCCTTCGGCGGTGTACGCGGGGTCGTCCACGGGGCGCACCCGGCTGCCCGCGAAGCCGACCTGCGCGCCGGCCACCGCCACGACCACGTCGGCGCCCGCGCCCAGCGACGCCCACAGGCCGCCGGTGGTGGGGTCGCGCAGCACGGACACGTGCGGCAGCCCGGCCGCGCGGTGCTCCGCGCACAGCCGCGCGACCCGCTGGAGCTGCCGCAGCGACAGCATCCCCTCCTGCATCCGGCTGCCGCCGGTGGCGATCCGCGACACCACGGGCAGCCGCGCCGCCCGCGCCTCGGTGAACGCCTCCTCGATCACCGCGCCGGTCGCCGTGCCCACGGAGCCGCCGAGGAACCGGAAGTCGAACACGACCTCCACCGCGCGCGGACCCCGCCGCCAGGTCACGGACTCCTCGCCGCCGGTCCGCTCCCGCGCCCGCCGGAGCTGCTCCTCGTAGCCCGGCCAGCCCAGTGGGTTCACCGCAGCTCCCGCTTCAGCACCTTGCCCATGTCGTTGCGCGGCAACGCGTCCAGGTACCGGACCACGCGGGGCCGCTTGTGGGGTGACAGCAGCCTGGCCACGTGGTCGCTCAGCACCTCCGGCGCCGGCGCCTCGCCCCGGGCGACGACCCACGCCACGACCCGTTCGCCCAGGTCGTCGTCCGGCTCGCCGGTGACCGCGACCTCGGCCACGGACGGGTGCTCCAGCAACGCGTTCTCGATCTCGCCCGCGCCGATCTTGTACCCGCCGCTCTTGATCAGGTCCGTGGCGCGCCGGCCGACGATCCGCACGTAGCCGTCCGGGTCGACCACGGCCAGGTCGCCGGTGCGGAACCAGCCGTCGCGGAACGCCTCCCGGGTGGCGTCCGGCCGGTTCAGGTACTCCAGGAACAGGTTCGGCCCGCGCACCTCGATCTCGCCGGGCTCGTCGCCGACGACCCGCAGCTCGACCCCGTCCAGCGGCAGCCCGACGGTGCCGGGCCGCCGGTCGCCGTCCGCGCGGACGCTGGTGTTCATCAACGTCTCGGTCATGCCGTACCGCTCGACCACGCGCTGCCCGGTGAGCCGCTCGATGCGCTCGTGCACGGCCGCGGGCAGCGGGGCCGAGCCCGACACCAGCAGCCGGGCCCGCCCGAACGCCTCGGCGTGCTCGGGTTCGGCGGCGATCCGGTGGTACATGGTGGGCACGCCGAACAGCATCGTGCCGCCGTCCCGCAACGCCGCCGCGGCCTTCGGCACGCTGAACGACCCGAGGTGGTGCACGGTCCCGCCGCGCCGCAACGGCCCGAGCACGCCCACGCCCAGCCCGTGCACGTGGAACAGCGGCAGGCCGTGCACCACCACGTCGTCCGCGGTCCACGCCCACGCGCGGGCCAGGGCGTCGAGGTTCGTCGCCAGCGCCCGCCGGGGCAGCACCACGCCCTTGGGCGGTCCCGTCGTCCCGCTCGTGTAGACGATCAGCGCGGGCGCCTCGCCGTCCGGTTCGGGCAGCTCCACCGGCGGACCGGACGGCAGCTCGTCGTCCACCACGAGGTCCGGCGCGCTGTCGGCGAGGATGTGCGCCAGCTCGCGTTCGCCGACCTTGGGGTTGAGCGGCACCACCGGCACGCCGGCCAGCAGCGCGCCGACGACGGCCACGCACGTCTCGGGGGTGGACCGCGCCCACACCGCCACCCGCCGCCTGCCGACCAGCCCGTGCGCGACCGCGCGCGCCTCCCGGGCCAGTTGCTCGTACGTCAGCTCCCGCTCGGGGAACCGCAGGGCGATCTTCGACGACGGAGAGGCCAGCGCCGGCAGCAGCATCCACCAACAGTGACCTCATCCGTCGTCGTGCGCATCACAAGTGTGGTTCGAGCCACGCCATCAGGTGGATCTTCGGCCGAGCGCCCACGGTCTGTGCCACCAGCTCGCCGTCCTTGTAGAGCTGGAGCGTCGGCGCGGACATGATCCGCTGGTCGCGGGCGGTGCGCGGGCTCGCGTCCGTGTCGACCTTGACCACGGTCAGGTCGTCGCGCTCGCGGTCCAGCTCGTCCAGCACCGGCTCCAGCATCCGGCACGGCCCGCACCAGTCGGCGCGGAACTCGACCAGGACGGTGCCCGTCCGGGTGGCCTCGGTGAACTCGTCGTCGGTCAGCGTCCGCACGGTCCGCTCCTCTGCTCGGCGTCCTGAAGTTGCGCGCGCACCTGGTCGCGGGTCGCCTGGAGGCGGGCGATGCAGTCGTCCAGCTCGGCCAGCTTGCGCCGGTACACCTCGACGGACTCCGCGCAGGAGTCGCCGGTGGTGTGGCCCTCGCGCAGGCACTCGACGAACGGCCGGGTGTCCTCCAGGGCGAACCCGATGCCGGCCAGCGACCGGATCTCCGCCACCAGCCTCAGGTCGTCCTCGTCGTACTCCCGCTGCCCGTTGGGCCCGCGCCGGGCGGGCAGCAGGCCGAGGGACTCGTAGTAGCGCAGCGCCCGGGTGGTCGTGCCACCCCGCCGCGCCAGTTCTCCGATGCGCACGTCCCCGATCCTCCGACTTGACGTTGACGTCAACACAAGTGTTGCCCACGCCACCCGATACCCTTGTCAGTTGTGCTGGTGCTCGCCTTGGACACCGCCACTCCGGCCGTCACGGCCGGCGTGGTGGACCTGACCCCCGACTCGCCCCCCCGGCTGCTCGCCCAGCGGGTGACGGTGAACGCGAAGGCGCACGGCGAGCTGCTCACCCCGCACCTGCAGGAAGCGCTCGCCGAGGCCGGGCGCCGGCTGTCCGACCTCGACGCGATCGTGTGCGGCTCGGGCCCGGGGCCGTTCACCGGCCTGCGCGTCGGCCTGGTCACGGCCGCCGCCCTGGGCCAGGCGCTGAACCGGCCCGTCTACCCGGTGCCGACGCCGGACGCGATCGCGCTGGGCGCCGCCACCGGCAAGCCGCTCCTGGTCGCCACCGACGCCCGGCGCAAGGAGGTGTACTGGGCGGCCTACGACGCGGCCGGCCGGCGCACCGACGGCCCGCACGTGGACCGGCCCGCGGACCTGGTGGCGAAGCTGCCCGCGGTGGCCGCGGCCGCCGGCGAGGGCGCGGAGCTGTACGCCGACGTGCTCGGCCTGCCGCTGGTCGAGGCGCGCCACCCCCAGCCGGTGTCGCTGGTCGCCGCGGCGGCGGCCGAGCTGCTGGCCGGCGCCCGCCCGGCCGCGCTCACCCCGCTCTACCTGCGCCGGCCCGACGCCGTGGAGCCGGTCGGCCGCAAGCGGGTGACCAGGGCGTGAGTTCCCCCACCGTGACGATCGCGCCGCTGCGCCACGAGGACGCGGCGCGGTGCGCGCAGATCGAGCAGGACCTGTTCCCGGGCGACGACCCGTGGAGCGAGAACGCCTTCCGCAGCGAGCTGGACCACGGCAACTTCTACGTCGGCGCGTACCTCGACGGCGCGCTGATCGGGTACGCCGGGCTGGGCCTGACCGACTTCGAGGCGAGCGTGCACACGATCGCCGTGGTGGCCGACCACCAGGGCACGGGCGTGGGCAGGACCCTGCTGCGCGCGTTGCTGGCCAAGGCCGACGAGGCGGGGCTGCCGGTGTTCCTGGAGGTCCGCACGGACAACGCGCGGGCGATCGACCTCTACCTGGCGCACGGCTTCGAGCACCTGGGCGTCCGCCGCCGCTACTACCAGCCGTCGGGCGCCGACGCGTACACGATGGGAAGGCCCGCGAACCGTGACTGACCGGCTGATCCTCGGTATCGAGAGCTCGTGCGACGAGACCGGCGTCGGCATCGTCCGGCTCGGCGCGGACGGGTCGCTGGAACTGCTCGCCGACGAGGTCGCGTCCAGCGTCGAGGAGCACGCCCGCTTCGGCGGCGTCGTGCCCGAGGTGGCGTCCCGCGCGCACCTGGAGGCGATGGTGCCCACCATGCGCCGGGCGGTGGAGAAGGCCGGGATCGCGCTGCGCGACGTGCACTCGATCGCCGTCACCGCCGGTCCGGGGCTCGCGGGCGCGCTGCTGGTCGGCGTGTCGGCGGCCAAGGCGTACGCGGCCGCGCTGGACAAGCCGCTCTACGGCGTGAACCACCTCGCGGGCCACGTCGCCGCGGACACCCTGGAGCACGGCCCGCTGCCGAAGCGGTGCGTGGCGCTGCTCGTCTCCGGCGGCCACTCGCAGCTCCTGCTGGTCGAGGGCCTGGCGGAGAAGATCACCGAGCTCGGCTCCACCGTGGACGACGCGGCGGGCGAGGCGTACGACAAGGTGGCGCGGCTGCTCGACCTGCCCTACCCGGGCGGTCCGCCGATCGACGGGCTCGCCAAGCAGGGCAACGGCTGCGCGATCGCGTTCCCGCGCGGGCTGACGGGGCCGCGGGACGCCAAGTACGACTTCTCGTTCTCGGGCCTGAAGACCGCGGTGGCGCGCTGGGTCGAGAAGCGGGAGCGCGCGGGCGAGGAGATCCCGCTGGCCGACGTGGCCGCGTCGTTCCAGGAGGCGGTGGCCGACGTGCTGACCGCCAAGGCGATCCGGGCGTGCCGGGACCTGGGCGTGGACACGCTGGTGATCTCCGGCGGGGTGGCCGCGAACTCGCGCCTGTCCGGTCTGGCGGCCGAGCGGTGCGCCGAGGCGGGCATCGAGCTGCGCGTCCCGCGCCCCCGGCTGTGCACCGACAACGGCGCGATGATCGCGGCCCTGGGCGCGCACCTGGTCGCGGCCGGCGCGAAGCCCTCCGCGCTGGACCTCTCCACCACCCCCGGCCTGCCCGTGGGCACCGTCCAGATCCTCTGACCCCCGCGCGTGTCCTACGTCCGGAACGCGCGTGTCCTGCGTTCCGAACACCCGTGTTGAACGCTCAGAACGGCACGTCCAGCCCTTCGGCGTGCCCGGCGTCGAACGCCGCGGCGAACACCGGCCCGCCCAGGGCGGCACGCGCCGCCGCCTCGATCCGGTCCACGTCACCGCGTTCCCCGGGCGGCAGCGGCACGCCGACCGACGCGCGCGCCGCCGTCGCCGCCCCCAGCAGCCGGGCCGCGGTCTTCGCGTCACCCGCCAGCGCCCGCGCGCCCGCCAGCCCCTCCAACGCCAACGCGACCGCCCGCGGGTCGCCGACCTGCCGCGCCAACGCCAACCCCCGCGCGTGCAGCTCCCCCGCCCCCGCCGCGTCACCGCGCAGCTCGGCCACGAACCCCAGCTCCGCCAGCATCAACGTCGCGCCGGCCTCGAACCCGACCTGCCGGTACCACGGCCGCAGCCGCTCCCAGTGCGCCTCGGCCGCCGCCAGTCGGCCCTCCCGCCGCGCGCCCAGCGCCAACCCGGTCTCCGCGTACACCTCACCCGGCGAGAACCCGTGCTCCGCCGCCACCCGACGGGCACGTTCGTGCAGCTCACGCGCCTTCGCGTGGTCGCCCGCGGTCAACGCGACCCGGCCCAGCCAGGACAGCTTGTACGACACCTCCGGCCACGACCGCAGCTCCTCGGCCACCCGCAGCCCGTCCCGGTGCACGGCCTCCGCCCGCGCGTTGTCCCCGGACAGCTGCGCCAGCACGCCCAACCCGAACGACGCCTTCAACTGCCCCCACCGCTCGCCCAGCGCCGCGAACAGCTCGGCCGACCGCGAGGCCGACGCCCGCGCCTCGTCCACCCGGCCGCGCGCGAGCGCCTGGCTCACCCGGTCGCTGTGCGCGGCGGCCACGCCCCACCGGTCGCCCGACTCCTCGAACGCCGCCAACGCCTGCCCCGTCAGCTCCTCGGCGGTGGGCATGTCCCCCACGGTGGACAGCGCGTAGCCCAGGAACCACCGCGCCCGCGCCCGCTGCGCCGGGTCCGCGATGCCCGCCGTGCCCGAGATCGCCGCCGGTTCGGCCGGCTCGCCCAGCAGGAGGCCGAACCCGGTCCGCCACGCCACCGTCACCGGGTCGGTCGCGGTCATCAGCCGCCGCCCCTCCCGCAGCCGGCCGCGCAGGAACCAGTACCACGTCAACGCGCGGCTCAGCCGGGCCGCGTCGGCCGGGCCCGCGGCGTCGTGCGCGGCCCGCAGGTTCGCCGTGTCGGCGTCGAGCCGGTGCAGCCACTCCAGCTGCCGCGGCCCGCGCAGCTCCGCGTCCGCCCGTTCGGCCAGCGCGAGGTGGAACGCCGCGTGCGCGGCCCGCACGGCGTCCAGCTCGCCCGCCTCGCGCAGCCGCTCCCGCCCGTAGTCGGCGACCGACTCCAGCAGCCGGAACCGCGGCTCGCCGGTGTGCTCCGGGGCCACCACCAGCGACCGGTCGACCAGTCGGGTGAGCACGTCCAGCACCTCGTCGGCGGCCACGCCACCGCCCGCGCACACGGCCTCGGCGGCGTCCAGCGCGCACCCGTCCACGTGCACGGACAGCCGCCGCAGCACGACTCGCTCGGCGTCGCCCAGCAGGTCCCAGCTCCAGTCGATCATCGCGCGCAGCGTGCGCTGCCGGGCGGGCGCGTCCCGGTGGCCCCGGTCCAGCAGCCGGAACCGGTCGTCGAGCCGGTCCAGCAAGGCGGTCACGCCGAGGCCGCGCACCCGCGTCGCGGCCAGCTCCAGCGCCAGCGGCAACCCGTCGAGCCGGCGGCAGATCGCCTCGACCACCGCCGCGTTCGCCGGCGTCACCGCGAAGCCCGGCGCGGCGGCCGCGGCGCGGGCCGCGAACAGCTCCACGGCGTCCGCCACGTCCAGCGGCGGCACGGCCCACACCACCTCGAACGCCAGGCCGAGCGGTTCCTGGCCGGTGGCCAGCACCCGCAGCCCCGGCAGCGCCCGCAGCAGCCGGGACACCAGCGCGGCGACCGGTTCGACCAGCCGCTCGCAGTTGTCCAGCACCAGCAGCACCTCGCGGTCGCGCAACGCCTCCACCAGCGCCGCGCCGGACGCGTCCTCGCGCACGCCCAGCGCGTCGGCCACCGCGGTCACCACCTGCTCGGGCCGGCCCACGCCCGCCAGCTCGACCAGCCACACCCCGTCCACCACCAACACCCGCCGGGCGACCTCCAGGGCGAGGCTCGTCTTGCCGACCCCGCCGGGACCGGTCAGCGTCACCAGCCGGGCGTGCCGGGGCAGCTCGCACAGGTCCCGCACCGCCTGGTCCCGGCCGACCAGGTCCGTGACGGGCACGGGGAGGTTCGTGCGCGCCGACGTGACGGGGCCGAGGGCGGGGTCGTGGTCCAGGATCGCGCGGTGCAGGGCGACCAGCTCGGGCCCCGGTTCCAGGCCCAGCTCCTCGGCCAGCAGCCGGCGCAGCCCGGCGTAGCTCTCCAGGGCCTCCACCTGCCGACCGGCCCGGTAGAGGGCCTTCATGTGCAGGGCGCGCAACCGTTCGCGCAACGGGTGCCGCGCCACCTCCGTCGCCAGGTCGATTTCACTCGATCCAGCGAAATCTTCCACGGCTGACAGCCGTTCCTCCTGCCACCGCGCGACGATCGGCGCGAGGAACGGCGCGTCGGCGAACTCCGCCAGCGGCTCGCCGCGCCACAGCGCCAGCGCCTCGCCGGGCCGCCCGCCCGCCACCAGCTCCCGGAACCGCAGAACGTCCACAGTGGACGCGTCCACCCGCACCGAGTACCCGGCGGGCCCGTGCGCGACCAGCTCCCGCCCGCCCGGCTCCGCCGCCTCCAGCGCCCGCCGCAGCTGGGAGACCTTGGTCTGCAACGTGTTCACCGGGTTGCCGGGCGGCTCGTCGCCCCACAGGTCGAACGCCAACCGGTCCGCCGGGACGGGCCGCCCCTCGTGCGCGAGCAGGTCCGCCAGCAGCAGCCGCACCTTCGCCTCCGGCACCCGGACCGCCTCGCCGCCCGCCGTCCACACCCCCAGCGGCCCCAACACCCCGAATCTCACGCACGGACCGTAACCGGCGGACCCCAGCGGATCCCCAGCGGACCGTGCGCGGCCTTGACGACCGTGGTAGCGACACGAAGGAGCGAGAACGCATGAGCGACAAGACCCCGCTGACCGTGATCGGCCTCGGCCCGATGGGGCAGGCCATGGTCCGCAGGTTCCTCGACGCCGGTCACCCGACCACGGTATGGAACCGCACGCCCGCCCGCGCCGACGGCCTCGTCGCCCTGGGCGCGACCCGTGCCGCGACCGCCGCCGACGCCGTGGCGGCGAACCGGCTGCTGGTCCTCAGCCTCACCGACTACGCCGCCGCGGACGCCGTCCTCGACGGGGTGGACCTCGACGGCCGCGTCGTGGTCAACCTCGGCTCGGACACGCCCGACCGGACCCGCGAGGCCGCCGCCGCGCTCGCCGGGAGGGGCGCGGAGCTGCTGGTCGGCGGCGTCATGGCGAACGCCGAGATGGTCGGCCACCCGGCGGCGTACGTGTTCTACAGCGGCCCGCGCGAGGTGTTCGACCGGTGCGCCGACACGCTCGCGGTGCTCGGCAGGCCGGACTACCTCGGCGCGGACCACGGCCTCGCGCAACTGCTGTACCAGGCGCAGCTCGACGTCTTCCTGACCGCGCTGGCCGGGATGCTGCACGGCATCGCGCTGGCGAAGTCGGCGGGAGTGACGGCCGAGCGGTACGCGCCCTACCTCGTGGACAACCTGTCCACGCTGTCGATGTACGTCGAGGAGACCGCGCGGCACGTCGACTCCGGCGAGCACCCCGGCGACCTCGCCAACGCGGCCATGATGGGCGCCACCGCGGCGCACGTCGTGGGCGCGAGCGAGGCCGCCGGGATCGACACCGCGCTGCCCAAGGCGGTCCGGTCCCTCTACGACCGCGCCGTCGCGGCGGGGCACGGCAAGGACAGCTGGACCGCCCTGATCAACGTCCTGCGGGGGTGACCGGGAGCCGGCCGGGGCCGGCTCCCGGTGCGGTCAGACCGGGTTCAGGCCGGGGTTGCGGTCCTCGACCACGAACGACTTCAGCGTCGTGGCCTCCGCCCCGGCCGTCCGCACGTACGGCAGCGCCCGGAAGTCCGCCCGCAGCTCCCGCGCGGTGAACCTGGTCCGCACGTACCCGCGCCGCCTGCTGTGCAGCTTGATGTGCGGGTTGTTGCGCAGCTGCACCTGGTCCACCGTGTCGTTGCCGTCGCCGCCGGAGGTGACCGACGTGCACACCAGCTCGGTGCCCACGGTCCGCGACGACGCCGGGTCGTTCCAGTCGGCCTTGATGTCGGCGGCGTAGGCCGCGTGCACGTCGCCGGTGAGCACGACCGCGTTGCGGACCTTCGCGTCGACCCAGCCCCGCGTCACCCGGTCGCGGGACGCCAGGTAGCCGTCCCAGGAGTCCATCGACAGCTCCTTCTCCGGCCCGTCCTTGCGGTCGCGCTCGGCGAAGAACACCTGCTGGCCGAGCACGTCCCACCGCGACCGCGACCGGCGGAACCCGTCGAGCAGCCACGCCTCCTGGGCCGCGCCGGTGATCGTCCGGGTGGGCAGCCCGGCGTCGGCGCAGGTCTTCCAGCCGTCGCCGCACGCCTGGTCGTCGCGGTACTGGCGGGTGTCGAGCATGTGGAAGTTGACCAGGCCGCCCCACTGCACGCGCCGGTAGAGCTGCATGTCGATGCCGTTGGGCCGGGCGCCGCGGCGCAGCGGCATGTTCTCGTAGTACGCCTGGAACGCCGCGGCGCGCCGGGCGGGGAAGTCCGGGTCCGGCTGCTCGGGCACCTCGTCGGCCCAGTTGTTCTCGGTCTCGTGGTCGTCCCAGACCACGACCCACGGCGCCACCGAGTGCGCGAACTGAAGGTCCTCGTCGGTCTTGTACTGGGCGTGCCGCAGCCGGTAGTCGGCCAGCGTGCGGGTCTCCGGGCCGACGACGGTGCGCACGTCCGCCGCCTTGGCCGCGTACTCGTACTGGTAGTCGCCCAGGTGGAGGACCACGTCCGGGTGGTCCTCGGCGAGCCGCCGGTACGCGGTGAAGTAGCCCTCGCCGTAGTGCGAGCACGACGCGAAGCACATGGTCAGGTCCTGGCCGAGCACCCACGGCTCGGGCGTGGTGCGCGTGCGGCCGACCGGCGACAGGTGGTTGGCCACCTTGAACCGGTAGAAGTACTCGCGGCCGGGCCGCAGGCCGAAGGTCTCCACGTGCACGCTGTGCGCGGACTCGGGGCGGGCGGCCGCCACGCCGCGCCGCACCACGCGGCGGAAGCGCTCGTCCTCGGCCAGCTCCCACTGCACGGGCACGACCCGGTCGGGCATGCCGCCGAGGCCGTCCTCGTTCAGCGGGGAGGTGGCCAGGCGCGTCCACAGCACCATGCCGTCGGAACTCGGGTCGCCGGAGGCCACGCCGAGGGTGAAGGGGTCGCCGAGCTTGGCGGAGCCCGCGCCGGTGGTGGCGAGGGCCACACCGGCCGCGCCGCCGATGAGCAGGGAACGTCGGGTCACGGTGGTCATGGCACGACACCGTGGCGGATCGGGTTGGCGACCAGGTGAACGGCGGTGTGACACGAGTGGACGACTTCACCCGGCCGGTGCCGGGGGGTCGTTGAAGCGTTGGCACTCGCGTGGGTAGAGTGCTAGATGCACGGCACCAGCAACCGCCCCGACCCCCGCGACGGCGGGGTGGCAGGAGCCGTAACGCAACCTGCCAACGCTTTCGACGACCGTGGAGGTCAGCCCGGTGAGCGTGAACATCAAGCCGCTCGAGGACAAGATCGTCGTCCAGGCCAGCGAGGCCGAGACCACGACCGCTTCCGGCCTCGTGATCCCGGACACCGCGAAGGAGAAGCCCCAGGAGGGCAAGGTCCTCGCGGTCGGCCCCGGCCGGATCGACGACAAGGGCAACCGCGTCCCCGTGGACGTGGCTGTCGGCGACGTCGTCATCTACTCCAAGTACGGCGGCACCGAGGTCAAGTACAACGGCGAGGAGTACCTGATCCTCTCCGCCCGCGACGTGCTGGCCGTCATCAACTGACGCTCGGCTGACACGCAAGGCGCCCCGGCGAACCCCTTCCCGGGGCTTCCCGGGGCGTTTCGCATCGAGAGAGGCGTAGGTAATGGCCAAGCAGATCAGCTTCGACGAGGACGCTCGTCGGGCGCTCGAGCGCGGTGTGAACAAGCTCGCGGACACGGTCAAGGTGACCCTCGGTCCGCGCGGGCGGCACGTCGTGCTCGACAAGAAGTTCGGCGGGCCGACGGTCACCAACGACGGTGTGACCATCGCCCGCGAGGTCGAGCTGGACGACGCGTTCGAGAACCTGGGCGCGCAGCTCGCCAAGAGCGTCGCCACCAAGACCAACGACGTGGCCGGCGACGGCACCACCACCGCGACCGTGCTGGCCCAGGCCATGGTGCGGGTCGGTCTGCGCAACGTGGCGGCGGGCGCGAACCCGATGTCGCTGGGCGTCGGCATCCACGCCGCGGCCGAGGCCGTCGTGGACGCCCTCAAGGCCAAGGCCACCCCGGTCAAGGGCCGCGACAACATCGCCCAGGTCGGCACCGTCTCGTCCCGCGACGAGTCCATCGGCGCCCTGCTCGGCGAAGCCATCGAGAAGGTCGGCGAGGACGGTGTGATCACCGTCGAGGAGTCCTCCTCGATGGCCACCGAGCTGCAGATCACCGAGGGCGTGCAGTTCGACAAGGGCTACGTGTCGGCGCACTTCGCGACCGACCTGGAGGCCCAGGAGGCGGTGTTCGAGGACGCCCGCATTCTGCTGCACCGCGAGAAGATCTCGGCGCTGGCCGACCTGCTGCCGATCCTGGAGAAGGTCGCCGAGGCCGGCAAGCCGCTGGTCATCATCGCCGAGGACGTCGAGGGCGAGGCGCTGTCCACCCTGGTCGTCAACGCGCTGCGCAAGACGCTGCGCGTGGTCGCGGTCAAGGCCCCGTACTTCGGCGACCGCCGCAAGGCGTTCCTGGACGACCTGGCCGTCGTCACCGGCGCCACGGTCATCTCGGCCGAGGTCGGCCTGAAGCTGTCCGAGGCGAACCTCGACGTGCTGGGCACCGCCCGGCGGGTCGTGGTGTCGAAGGACAACACGACCATCGTCGACGGCGGCGGCACCAAGGCCGACGTCGCGGCCCGCGCGGAGCAGCTGCGCCGCGAGATCGAGGCCACCGACTCCGACTGGGACCGCGAGAAGCTGCAGGAGCGGCTGGCCAAGCTGTCCGGCGGCATCGCCGTGATCAAGGTCGGCGCGGCCACCGAGACCGAGCTGAAGGAGCGCAAGCACCGCATCGAGGACGCGGTGTCGGCGACCAAGGCGGCGGTCGAGGAGGGCATCGTGCCCGGCGGCGGTTCGGCCCTGGTGCACGCGGCCAAGGTGCTCGACGGCGGGCTCGGCCTGTCCGGCGACGAGGCGACCGGTGTCGCGATCGTCCGCGAGGCCCTCGGCTCGGCGCTGTTCTGGATCGCGGCGAACGCGGGCCTGGAGGGCGCGGTCGTGGTGAACAAGGTGCGCGAGCAGGACTGGGGCTTCGGCCTCAACGCCGCCACCCTGTCCTACGGCGACCTGCTGGAGGCCGGGATCATCGACCCGGTCAAGGTGACGCGGTCCGCGGTCACCAACGCCGCTTCCATCGCCCGCATGGTGCTCACCACGGAGAGCGCCGTCGTGGAGAAGAAGGAAGAGGAGCCCGCCGCGGCGGCCGGTCACGGGCACGGGCACGGGCACGGTCACTGAGAGCCGGTCGAGGCCGCGGCCGGGGCGGTGGGTCCCGGTCGTGGGTCTCGCACCGGGCCGCGGACCTCGGGTCGAGGTCCCGGAGCACGGCGTACGGGAGGGGCGGCACCCGCGAGGTGTCGCCCCTCCCGCGCGTTCGGCGGGGCGCAGCGGTCAGGCAGGCGTCAGCTGGCGCTTGCGCGCCTTGATGATGCTGTCCCGCTCGGACTCCGAGAGGCCGCCCCAGATCCCGTAGGGCTCCTGGACCGCCAAGGCGTGCCGCCGACACATCTCCAACACCGGGCACGACAGGCACACCGCCTTCGCCCGCGCCTCCCGGCGGGCCCGTGCCGGTCCGCGTTCCCCGTCCGGGTGGAAGAAGAACGCGCTGTCCATCCCGCGGCAGGAGCCGCGCATCTGCCAGTCCCACAGATCCGCGTTGGGACCGGGAAGCCTTCGGGTGTCCGCCATCGAGACCGCCTCCTTGGCCCATGGACGAGAACTGCTCCATTCGGCTTAACGATGATCCACCGTAGAACCGCGCCAAAACTTGTTCAAGGGGGTGTGAGGGCTTTTGACGGCAATTCATACGATGGGTGATCTCCCGGCGTGGTAAACGGAGTTGCCGGTGACGTCAGGTGAACGGACGATGTCCGCGTGACGACGCCCCCCGACCACGCCGGCGCCCTGTCGGACGGCGAGCCGGAAACGGTTGAGGCAGAAGAAGATCCAGCGGATTCGGTGACCCTGTCGGTGGCGGCCGTGGCCCGTCGGCTCGGCGTCGCGCCGGCCACGCTGCGCACCTGGGACCGCCGGTACGGCCTCGGACCCAGCGATCACACAACCGGGCGACACCGCAGGTACGCGCCACTCGACGTGGCGCGCTTGGAGCTGATGCAGCGGGCGCTGCTGCGCGGCGCGTCGTCGGCGGAGGCGGCCAAGTACGCGCTCGCCGGCCCCGTGCGCGCGCCGCTGTCGGCGGTGGTCACGGGCGGTGAGGTCGACGGGATGTCGGGAGCGGCCGGTGGGCGGGGGCTGAAGCTGCAGGCGGCCAACCGGCGGGCCCGCGGGGTGGGGCGGGCGGCGTTGGCGATGGACTCGGCGGCGGTGCAGGGGTTGCTCGCGGACGCGATCGAGGCCGACGGCGTGGTCGCCACGTGGAACGAGGTGGTGCGGCCGGTGATGGCCGCCATCACGGCGAGGTGGGAGCACTCCGGGGCCGGGGTGGAGGTGTCGCACCTGGTGGAGGCGTGCGTGCTGGCGGCGCTGGTCCGGGCGACGCCGGTGGTGGCGCAGCCGCGCAACCACCGGCCCGTGCTGCTGGCGTGCGCGCCGGACGAGCGGCACGACCTGCCGCTGTACGCGTTGGCGGCGGTGCTGGGGCGGCGCGGGGTCGGGGTGCGGCAGCTCGGGGCGGCGCTGCCGGCGGACGCCCTGGCGGCGGCGGTGCGGCGGACCGCGCCGGCGGCGGTGGTGCTGTGGGCGCAGTTGCCGCGGTACGCCGATCCGGGCGTCGTGGCGGGGTTGCCGCGGACGCGGCAGCAGGTGCGGGTGTTCGTCGGGGGGCCCGGGTGGGAGCGCGGGGTGGTGCCGCAGCCGGCGGAGCGGGTCAACGACCTCGGGTCGGCGGCGGATGTGGTGGAGAGGGCGGTTTGCGAGGTGTGAGGGTGAGGGGGCGGGATCGAAGGTCGGAAGATCAAGAGCGTCCTCGCCGGACGGGCGGATCAGCAGGATGACGGGGCGGGTGGTGAAACCCCGGTTGCGTCGTTGGTCGGAACCCTCCTGTTGGGGAAGGGCAGGTGGTTGGCCGGTGGGGGATGGAGGTGGGGTTGTGGAGCTGCGGCGGGTGGCGTTCGGGGATCGGCCCGGGGATGAGGTGTGGGCGGCGTTGCGTGGTGGTGGGGTGGAGGAGCGGTGGTTGGCGGCGGTGGCGCTCGGTGGGCAGGGGCGGTATGCGGCGGCGGTGGCGGTTCTGTCCGAGTTGGTGCGGGGTGGGGGGTTGTTCGGGTCGTTGGCGGCGTCGACGCTCGCTTCGCACCGGCGGCAGTTGGGTGGGCACGCGGTGGCGCGGGTGCTCGACGGGCGGGCGTTGGCGATGGTGCCCGGTGGCGGGCGCCGGGACGAGGACGACGTCGATGCGGCCGGTGCGCGGGTCGATGCGTTGTTGGGGCTCGCGGCGGATGCGGTCGGGGCCGGGCGGGTCGGGGAGGCGCGGCGGTTGCACGGGCTCGTCGAGCCCCGGGGGTGGCGCAGCCGGGTGAGGCACCGGTGGTTGGCGGCGGAGATCGCGTTGGCCGGTGGGTCGGCGGAGGAGGCGGTGGGGCACGCGGAGGTGGCGGCGGCGGTGGCGCGGGAGGCCGGGGCGAGGCGGCACGCGCTCAAGTCGGACCTCGTCCTCGGCACGGCGTTGGTGGTCCGGGGGACACCCGAAAGCGTCGATCGGGGGTGCCGACTGCTGGAGTGTGACCTAACTCACACTGACCGCGAGGGACTTTTTTCGTTGTCCTGGCCGGCGGCCCTCGTCCTGGCAAACGCGCAGGCAGACCGCAGTATTGCGGGCACGGAAAACATGAAGGAACGGGCGAAAAACGCTCTGAGCTGCGTGTTGCGCCGAGCGGACCCGATCGGCCGCCGGCTCGCGGCCCGCTCGCCGTGGATCCCGACTGCGCTGCTCCGTTCCGGGGAACCCCCGAACGCAGACCCTGAGACGAACTTCTTGACGGATTAAGCACCGGATCGTGTCAAGGTTCGGCTTCTAGCGTCCGATAGGGGATGTGGAACGTCACTCGGCTGCAGGAAGGAGTCCCCGTGACCACGGTCCTTATTTGCGACGACCGGCGCAGTGTGCGGGAGGGTCTCACCCGCGTGATGTCGGCTGTCCCAGGGGTTAGCCGCATCGACTGCGTAGCGCACGGTGACGAGTTGTTGGCTCGGTTCTCTCGGCAGCCGGTCGACGTCGTACTGGTTGGCACCCAGCGCGCCGTCCCGACCGGGGTCGAAGCGACCCGGCGACTCGTCTCGGCCAACCCGCAGGCAAACGTCATCGTCTTCGGCGCACCGGACGACGCGGGCAGCATCGCCGCCGCGATCGCCGGCGGGGCGCGTGGCTACCTCCGCTGGGACGCCTCGCGTCCCGAGTTGGTGGCCGCGCTGGCCCACACGCTCGCCAGCACGAGCGTGCCCGCGCCGCGCCAGCCCTCGGACCCGGGCGTCCAGCTCACCGAGCGCGAGCTGCAGGTGCTGCGCGGGATGAGCCAGGGCAAGAGCAACGGGCAGATCGGCCGCGAGCTGTACCTGTCCGAGGACACGGTGAAGACCCACGCCCGGCGCTTGTTCCGCAAGCTCGGCGTCCGGGACCGCGCCCAGGCCGTCGCGCACGGCTTCCGGCGCGGCCTCGTGTCCTGACGCACGGCGGCGAAGGTTTCTGAGGGCCCGTCGCATCCGTCGGACGGTTCGCAGCTTCACTTCTTCCTCCAGCCCGGCCCGGTGACGCGTGGACGCGCGTCGCCGGGCCGCCGTGCGTCCACGGCGTGTCGGCTGGTCAGGTGAGGTCCAAAGACCCCATCTGGACCCCATTGCCGAACATTCGGCCGCGCGACCGGTACGGTGAGCATCACCAGTACGGGGGACGTTGTCCGTCCCGTGCTGTTCTTTGTCGGTACGCCTACGCGTAACACCAGGGCAGTTGTCTGCGATGACCAACTTGGGGGACGGACTGGACGCCGAAGTGGGCGCAGCCGTCGATGGCGACCGCCACGCGATCGAGCGGCTCCTGGCATCCATCCGACCCCTGGTGGTGCGGTACTGCCGCGCCCGAGTCGGAAGGCAGGAGAGGTCCTTCGCTTCGGCGGACGACGTGGCCCAGGAGGTGTGTCTCGCGGTGCTGACGGCCCTGCCCAGCTATCGCGACCAGGGTCGGCCGTTCTTGGCGTTCGTCTACGGGATCGCCGCGCACAAGGTGGCCGACGCGCATCGCTCCGCAGCCCGGAACCGGTCCGAGCCGGTCCCGGAGGTCCCCGACGCCCCCGAAACGGAGGCCGGTCCCGAACAGCGCGCCATGCAGGGCGAGCTGTCCGATCGAATGGCACTGCTCCTCAAGGTCCTCCCGGAGAAGCAGCGGGAGATCCTGCTGCTCCGCGTGGTGGTCGGCCTGTCGGCCGAGGAAACCGCCGACGCGGTGGGCTCCACGCCCGGCGCGGTGCGGGTGGCGCAACACCGCGCCCTGGCCCGCCTGCGCAAGACGTTGGCAGCGGAGGAGGTGGTCTGAGTGGCTGACCAGCACGAGAAGGGCAACGGGAAAGTCGTGCGCGGACGAGATGAGAGACCGCCGCAGTCGGAAGACACCCTGACCGAGGACAACGCGGTCGGGCCGGGGGACGACCTCGCGGGCATCCGGGCTGACGACGCGCTGCTCGACGCCCTGGGCGGCCGGGACGGCGACCAGCCCGACTCGCTCGTCGAGGACGAGCTGAACGCGCTGCTGCTGGCGTGGCGGCGCGAGGTCGAGCAGCCGCCGATGGCCGAGCTGGTCGACACCGACACCGCGGTGGCCACGATCGCCGCCGCCCGGCCCCAGCCGCGAGGCGGGCGCCGGTACCTGATCCCCCTCGCGAGCGCCGCCGCCGTGCTGGCGATCGCGTTCACCGGGATGAGCCTGGTCGCGCGGGACGCCCAGCCGGGCGACGCGCTGTGGGGCCTGACCCGGGTCCTGTACTCCGAGCACGCCCGGTCCGTCGAAGCCGCCGTCGCGGTGCGCAGCGACCTCGACACCGCGCGGGCCGCGCTGCGCGAGGGCCGCTACAGCGAGGCGCGGGACGCGCTGCTCAAGGCGGGCGAGGGACTGCCCGCGGTCTCGCCGGACGACGGCAAGGACGACCTGACCCAGACGCACGAGTCGCTGCTCCAGGAGCTGACGAGCACCACGCCGTCGCCGAGCACGTCGTCCGTGCCGGGCACGTCCACCACGGCGGCCCTCACCACGACCACGACCACGACGCCGTCGGCCACGTCGCCGACGACGACCACGGTGCCGACCACGACGACCGTGCCGACGACGAGCTCGGAGACGGTCCCGCCGCCCACGGACGGCACGGCGCAGCCGCCGCCCCTGCAGACGACGGGCGAGCTGCCCTCCAGCGGCCAGACCCGCGGCGAGCAGACGACCGGGTCGGACACGACCGGCGGCACGAACAACTGACACGCGTGTGACCAAGCCCGCTCCCGTCCCGGGGGCGGGCTTCGTCACATCTCAGCGGGCGCTCTCGGTGGCGGTGACCCCGTCGGCGTAACCGCGGCAGTACTCCCAGCTCACGTAGGCCGCCGGGTCCGGGTCGTAGGCGGGCTCGTGCGGGCGCATCCGGCCGTCGGACAGCAGCTGCTCCAGGCTCGACCGGAGCAGGGCCCAGTCGTGGTAGTGCGGCTCCTGGCACTCGCCGCAGTCCACCACGATCCCCCTGACACCGCGCGGTTCCAGCAGCGCCTGGTACACCGCGAGGTCGCTGAGGTCGCCGACCAGCTCGGCCCGCTCGGCGTCGTCCATCGGCGGGTGGTCGTGGTCGTGGTCGGGCTCGCCGAGGGCCCGCGCCGGGTCCTCCGGGTCGCCCGCGAACGGGTCTGGTGGCAACGCGTCGTGCGGCACGACCCCGCACGGTACCGGGCCGACCCCCGACCCCGTCCAGATACCATGACCTGAACCCATCGCCGCCTGTGGAAACCCGATCCGCGGCGGCGCGTTCGCCGCACGACGGAAGGCAAGCCAGCCGCCATGACCAGCGAGCTCAACGCTGACGGAGTCCCGCCCAAGTTCGCCATGCTGGGACTGACCTTCGACGACGTACTGCTGCTGCCCGACGAGTCGGAGATCGTGCCGAGCGGCGTGGACACCAGCACCAAGCTGTCGCGCAACATCACGCTGCGCGTGCCGCTGGCCTCGGCCGCGATGGACACCGTGACCGAGGGCCGGATGGCGATCTCGATGGCCCGCCAGGGCGGCATCGGGGTGCTGCACCGCAACCTGTCCCTGGAGGAGCAGGCCCGCCAGGTGGAGACCGTGAAGCGGTCCGAGGCGGGCATGGTGAGCGACCCGGTGACCTGCACCCCGGACGACACGATCCGCCACGTCGACGAGCTGTGCGCCCGCTACCGCATCTCCGGCGTGCCGGTGACGGACGCGAGCGGCAAGCTCGTCGGCATCATCACCAACCGCGACATGCGGTTCGAGGTGGACCACTCGCGCAAGGTCAGCGAGGTGATGACCAAGGGTCCGCTGGTCACCGCCCAGGTCGGCGTGTCGGCGGAGGCCGCGCTGGGCCTGCTGCGCCGGCACAAGGTGGAGAAGCTGCCGATCGTGGACGGCGACGGCAAGCTGCGCGGCCTGATCACGGTCAAGGACTTCGTCAAGACCGAGCAGTACCCGAACGCCTCGAAGGACCCGGACGGCCGGTTGCTGTGCGCGGCCGCGATCGGCGTCGGCGAGGACAGCTTCGCGCGGGCGATGGCGCTGGCCGAGGCGGGCGTCGACGTGATCATGGTCGACACCGCGCACGGCCACCAGCGCAACGTGCTGGAGATGGTCGCCCGGGTGAAGAAGGAGCTGGGCGACGAGGTCGACGTGGTCGGCGGCAACGTGGCCACCCGCGCGGGCGCGCAGGCGCTGGTGGACGCGGGCGCGGACGGCGTGAAGGTCGGCGTCGGCCCCGGCTCGATCTGCACCACGCGCGTCGTCGCGGGCGTGGGTGTGCCGCAGATCACCGCCATCTACGAGGCCAGCCTGGCGTGCGCGCCGGCGGGCGTGCCGGTGATCGGCGACGGCGGCATCCAGTACTCCGGCGACATCGCCAAGGCGATCGCGGCGGGCGCGAGCGCGGTCATGCTCGGCAGCCTGCTCGCGGGCACGGCCGAGTCGCCGGGCGAGCTGGTGCTGGTCAACGGTAAGCAGTTCAAGACCTACCGCGGCATGGGCTCGCTGGCCGCGCTCCAGGGCCGCGGCGAGGGCAAGTCGTACTCGAAGGACCGCTACTTCCAGGACGACGTGCTGTCCGAGGACAAGCTGGTGCCGGAGGGCATCGAGGGCCGCACGCCGTTCCGGGGTCCGCTGTCGTCGGTGGTGCACCAGCTCGTGGGCGGCCTGCGCGCGGCGATGGGCTACACCGGCTCGAAGACGGTCGCCGACCTCCAGCGCAAGCAGCTCGTGCGGATCACGGCGGCCGGGCTGAAGGAGAGCCACCCGCACGACATCACCATGACCGTCGAGGCCCCCAACTACACGACCCGCTGATCCGGATCGCCTTGGGCTAGGGTTCCCGGGTTCCGCTGGCTCCACGGAAGGACGTTTAAGGTGCGCGATCTGGTCGAGATCGGCATGGGCCGGACCGCGAGGCGGGCCTACGAGTTGGACGACCTCGAGATCATCCCGTCCCGCAGGACCCGGTCCTCGAAGGACGTCTCGACGGCGTGGCAGATCGACGCCTACCGCTTCGAGATCCCCCTGATCACCCACCCGACGGACGCGATCGTGTCGCCGGGCACGGCGGTCGCGATCGGCGAGCTGGGCGGGTTGGGCGTCCTCAACGCGGAGGGCCTGTGGGCCCGGCACGGCGACGTGGAGGAGGCCCTGTTCCGGCTGGTGCAGGCGGTGGAGGACACCGACGACCCGGCCGCGCCGGTGAAGGTGCTCCAGGAGCTGCACGCCGCGCCGGTGCGGGTGGACCTGATCGCCGAGGCGATCAAGCAGGTGCGCGAGTCGGGCGTCACGGTCGCGGTGCGGGTCAGCCCGCAGCGGGCGGCCGAGCTGACCCCGGACCTGCTGGCGGCGGGCGTGGAGATCCTGGTCGTGCAGGGCACGATCATCTCCGCCGAGCACGTGTCGCGCGACGGCGAGCCGCTGAACCTCAAGTCGTTCATCGCCGACCTGGACATCCCGGTGATCGCGGGCGGCGTCGGCGACTACCGGACCGCGATGCACCTGATGCGCACGGGCGCGGCGGGCGTGATCGTCGGCTACGGCTACACGCCGGGCGTGACCACGACGGACTCGGTGCTCGGCATCGGCGTGCCGATGGCCACGGCCATCGCCGACGCCGCCGCGGCGCGCCGGGACTACCTGGACGAGACCGGTGGCCGGTACGTGCACGTGATCGCCGACGGCGGCGTGCTGACCAGCGGCGACATCGCCAAGTCGATCGCGTGCGGCGCGGACGCGGTGATGCTGGGCGAGCCGCTGGCGGCGGCGTCCGAGGCGCCGGGCCAGGGCCTGTACTGGACGGCCGCGTCGGCGCACCCGTCGGTGCCGCGCAGCCACGTGTCGACCGGCGTGGACCAGGTCGTCGACCTGCGCAAGCTGCTGTTCGGCCCGTCGGTGGACCCGCGCGGCGTGACGAATCTGTTCGGCTCGCTGCGCCGGGCGATGGCGAAGACCGGTTACTCGGACCTGAAGGAGTTCCAGAAGGTCGGCCTCACCATCAGGGGCTGACGGTCGCGTCTGAACCGATTGAGAACTAGCTGTTACCGCGAGTTACGCCTAATGTCGCGACCATGGGTGAACTCGCCGGTAACAACACCGACTACGACGTCGTGGTGGTGGGCTCGGGCTTCGGCGGCAGCGTCGCCGCCCTCCGGCTCACCGAGAAGGGCTACCGGGTGGCCGTCATCGAGGCCGGCCGCCGGTTCGCCGACGACGAGTTCGCCGAGACGTCATGGGACCTGCGGCGCTACCTGTGGGCGCCGGCGCTGGGCTGCTACGGCATCCAGCGCATCCACGCCCTGCGCAGCGTGATGGTGCTGGCCGGGGCGGGGGTCGGCGGCGGGTCGCTGGTCTACGCGAACACGCTGTACCGGCCGCTCAAGCCGTTCTACGCCGACCGGCAGTGGGCGCACATCACCGACTGGGAAGCCGAGCTGGCCCCGTTCTACGACCAGGCGAGCCGGATGCTCGGCGTGGTGGAGAACCCGACCACGACGCCGTCGGACGTGGTGATGCGGCAGGTCGCCGAGGACATGGGCGTGGCCGACACCTACCACCCGACGCCGGTCGGCGTGTTCTTCGGCGAGCCGGGCCGGACCGCCGAGGACCCGTACTTCGGCGGCGCGGGCCCCAGCCGGACCGGCTGCACGCAGTGCGGCGCGTGCATGTCGGGCTGCCGGGTCGGGGCGAAGAACACCCTGGTCAAGAACTACCTGTACCTGGCCGAGCGCAACGGCGCGCAGGTGCTGCCGCTGACCACCGTGACCGACCTGCGCCAGGCCCCGGACGGCACGTGGGCGGTCGGCACCCGGCGGACCGGCGGCAAGCTGCGCAGGGGCCGGCGCACGATCACCGCGGGCCAGGTCGTGCTGGCCGCCGGCACGTGGGGCACCCAGCAGCTCCTGCACCGGATGAGGGACGAGGGCGCGCTGCCCGCGCTGTCGCCCCGGCTCGGCGAGCTGACCCGGACCAACTCCGAGTCGATCATCGGCGCGGCCCGGTTCACCGTGGACGAGGAGCGCGACTTCAGCCGGGGCGTGGCCATCACGTCGTCCATCCACCCGGACGAGCAGACCCACATCGAGCCGGTCCGCTACGGCAAGGGCAGCAACGTGATGGGGCTGCTCCAGACGCTGGCCACGGACGGCGCCAAGTCGACGCCGCGCGTCGTGCAGTTCCTCGCCCAGGCGGTCCGGCACCCGCTGCGGCTGGCGCGGCTCATGTCCGTGCGCCGGTGGAGCGAGCGGACGGTGATCCTGCTGGTGATGCAGAGCCTCGACAACTCCATCACCACGTTCACCAAGAAGGGCCTGTTCCGGCGCAGGCTCACCTCGAAGCAGGGGCACGGGCAGCCGAACCCGACGTTCATCGAGGCGGGCCACCGGGCGAACCTGCTCGCGGCCCGGCACATCGACGGCATCCCGGGCGGCACCTGGGGCGAGCTGTTCAACGTCCCGCTCACCGCGCACTTCATCGGCGGCTGCCCGATCGGCTCGGACCCGGCCGGCGGGGTCATCGACCCCTACCACCGGGTGTACGGCTACCCGGGCCTGTCCGTGGTGGACGGCGCGGCCATCTCGGCGAACCTGGGCGTGAACCCGTCGTTGACCATCACCGCGCAGGCGGAGCGCGCGTTCGCGCTGTGGCCGAACAAGGGCGAGCCGGACCGGCGACCCGACCAGTCGGCGGGCTACCGGCGGCTCGCCCCGGTGCCGCCGCGCCACCCCGCCGTGCCGGCCGGCGCGCCGGGTGCGCTGCGGTTGCCGATCGTGGAGGTCGAGTAGGCGGGCGGGACCGGGTGGCGTTGGCCGGCGGGTCTGCGCGGGCCCGGGGCGTCCTGGCCGGCGGGTGGGTGCGGTCGCTGCGCCGGGCGGGTTGTGGTTGCCGGTCGCGGGGGTGAGGACGACGTCACCGACCCTATGGTGGGTGGTGTGGCACCGAAGCCGTTCGCGTCCAGCGCCGACCTCGAGCCCAAGCGCGAGGAGTTCGTCCGGCTCGCGGACGGCGTGTACGCCCTGACCGCCGAGGGCGACCCGAACGTCGGCGCGATCGAGGGCGAGGACTTCCTGGTCTGCATCGAGGCCCGGGCCACGCCGAAGGCCGCCCGGCGCTGGCTCGACCGGCTCCGCGAGCACACCGACAAACCCGTCCGCCACCTCGTGCTGAGCCACTACCACGCGGTCCGCACGCTGGGCGCGAGCGCGTTCGGCGCGGCCGAGGTCATCGCGCACGAGAACACCAGGGCGCTGATCGCCGAACGCGGCCGCGAGGACTGGCTGAGCGAGTACGGCCGGATGCCCCGGCTGTTCGAGGAGCCGGCGGGCATCCCCGGCCTGACCTGGCCCACCGTCACGTTCTCCGACCGCCTCACCATCCCGCTCGGCGGCGACCGGGGCGAGGTGGAGCTGCGCCACTGCGGCCGCGGCCACACGGCGGGCGACATCGTGGCCTGGCTGCCGCACCAGCGGATCCTGTTCGCGGGGGACCTGGTCGAGTCGCGGGCGGCGCTCTACACCGGGGACGCGTTCCACGACGAGTGGGCCACCTCGACGTTGGACCGGGTGGCCGCCCTGGGCGCGGAGCAGCTGGTCGGCGGACGCGGCGCGCCGGCCCGCGACCGGGCGGAGGTCGACGCGGCCATCGCGCAGTCCCGGCACTTCCTGGACGAGCTGCGCCGCACGGTCGGCACGGTGCACGTCGGCGGCGGCACGGTGAAGGACGCGTTCGAGGCCGCGCACGCCGCCCTCGCGCCGCGCTACGGCCGGTGGCCGATCTTCGAGCACTGCCTGCCGTTCAACGTGCAGCGGTACTGGGACGAGTGCGACGGCGTGGACTGGCCGCGCATCTGGACCGCGGCGCGGGACCGCGAGGTGTGGGAGGCCCTGCGGTGATACCGGTGCTGGTGGTCGGCGCGGGTCCGGTGGGGTTGACCGCCGCGCTGCTGCTGGCCCGGGCGGGCGTGCCGACGACCGTGCTGGAGTCCTCGGCGCGCCGGGTGGCCGCGGGCAGCCGGTCGATCTGCGTGCACCGGGACGTGCTGAACATCCTCGAACGGGTCGGCGTCGGCCAGGCCGTGGTCGACGCGGGCGTCACCTGGTACCGCGGCCGGACGTACTACCGCGACCGCGAGGTGCTCACCGTCGAGCTGCCGCGCGCCGAGGGCCGCTTCCCGCCGTTCGTCAACACCCCGCAGACGACCGTGGAGCGGATCCTGCACGCGCAGGCCGCCGCCAGCCCGCTCGTCGACCTGCGCTTCGGGCAGGAGGTCGTCGGCATCCGGCTCACCGACCACGTCACCGTGCGCACGACCGACGGGACGCACGAGGGCACGCACTGCGTGGCGGCCGACGGCGGCCACTCCACCGTCCGCGCGCTGCTCGGCATCCCGTTCGAGGGTCACTCGTTCCGCGACCGGTTCGTCATCGCCGACATCCGGGTGGACCTGGGCCACCGGGAGCCGGAGCGCCGCTTCTACTTCGACCCGCCGTGGCACCCCGGCCGCCAGGTGCTCGTGCACCCGCAGCCGGACGGCGTGCACCGCGTCGACTGGCAGGTGCCCGAGGGCTTCGAGCTGACCGACGAGCACGTGCGCGCGGTCACCGGCGACCGGCCCCACGAGGTGCTCTGGCGGTCCACGTACCGCTTCCACCAGCGCCGCGCCGCCCGCTTCCGCGTCGGCCCGGTCCTGCTCGCGGGTGACGCCGCGCACGTGATGAGCCCGTTCGGCGCGCGGGGCCTCAACTCCGGGCTCTGCGACGCCGACAACGCCGCGTGGAAGATCGCCCTCGACCGCGCCGGCGGGGCGGGGCCGCTCCTGCTGGAGTCCTACCACCTGGAACGCGCCGCGGCCGCCGACGAGAACCTGCGCGTCACCGGCGAGACCATGCGCTTCCTGGTGCCCCGGACCGAGGCCGAGCGGGCCCACCGCCGCCGCGTGCTGGAGCAGGGCGTCACCGAGGAGATCGACTCGGGTCGGATGTTCGAGCCGTTCGCCTACCGCGACTCGCCCCTGACCACCAACGGCGACGGCGCACTCCGCCCGGACAGCCACCGCTACGGCCCCGGCTTCACCGTCGAGGGCGACGCCCTGGTCCGCCCCGACGGCCACACCGCGGCCACCGGGACCGACCTCGGCGCGGCGCGGCTCCGGGCCGAGGGCTTCACCGACGCCGGGGCGTCACCGTGAACCCGGCGGGCTTCAGCGTCAGCATCTCCGCCACCGCCAGCTCGTAGTCGGGCGAGGACTCCAGCTCGTACCGCCGCAGCACCGTGCCGAGCGCCAGCGTCGCCTCGTGCAGCGCGAACTGCCGCCCGATGCACGCCCGCTCCCCGGTCCCGAACGGCTTGTAGACGTGCGCGGGCCGGGCGCGGACGGCCGCCGGCGCGAACCGGTCGGGGTCGAACGCCTCCGGCGACCCCCACACCGCCGGGTCGCGGTGCACCAGCGGCAGCAGCACCAGCGCCCACTGGCCCGCCCGCATCGGGTACCGCCCGCCGAGCACGGTGTCCGCCCGCGCCTCCCGCGCGAACCCCGGCGCGGTCGGCCACAGCCGCAACGCCTCGTCCAGCACCCGCCGCACGTACCGCAGCTTCGGCACCTGCTCGAACTCCGGCACGTCCGCCGATCCCCACACCGCGTCCACCTCGGCCCGCGCCCTCTCCGCCACCTCGGGGTGCCGCGAGAGGTAGTACAGCGCGAACGCCAGCGCGCCGGACGTCGTCTCGTGCCCGGCGATCAGGAAGGTGATCACCTGGTTGCGGATGTTCACCTCGTCCAGCTCGCCGGACGCCAGCATCAGCCCGAGCAGGTCCGACCCGCCCGACCCGCGCCGCGACCGCACCACCTCGTCCACGACCTCGGCGAGGAAGGCCAGGTCCCGCCGGTACCGCTCCTCCGCCGCGCGCCCGAACAGCCGGGCCACCAGGGGGAACGTGAAGTTCCTGCGCTGCGCGTGCCGCAACGACCCGGTCATCGCCCGCACGAACGGGTGGGTGTCGGCGCGGGAGAACGACTCGAACGAGTACCCGAAGCCGACCCGGCCGATCGTCTCCAGGGTCAGCTTCGTCATGTCGGCGGAGACGTCCACCTCGCCGCCCCGGTCCCACTTCGCCACCAGCTGCGCGGTCACGTCCACCATGGTCGGGTGGTAGGCGCGCATGGCGCTCTGCGTGAACGCGGGCAGCAGCACCTCGTGCGCCGCCTTCCAGTTCGGCTCGTCGTTGTAGGCGGTGAACAGCCCGTCCCCGCCCACGTCCCGCAACGCCTCCACACCGAGCGCGAGGTGCTTGGCGAACCGCGACTCGTCGGCCAGGTCCGCGGCGAGGTCCGCCCCGCCGACGAACACGACCTCCCGGTCCAGGAACCGCCGGGTGAAGATCGGCCCCAGCTCGCGGCCCAGCCGCATCGTGTCCTGCACCGGGGTGCGCCGGTCGGCGCCCAGCACGTCACCCAGGAACGGCACCCGCCACCGCGGGTGCGGGATCGCCGGGGCCGTCACCGCTTGCCCCGGTTGGCCGCGCTCAGCCGGCGCATCAGCTCGTCGCTCGCCAACCGCCGCTGCAACCCCGACGAGAACGCCGGGAACGCGCCGCCCAGCACGCTCGCCACCCGCAGCTCCGGCGGCGCGACGTTCACCTCGGCCCGGTCCCGCTCGATGGCGTCCAGCACGCCGTCCGCGACCTCGCCGGGCGACACGGTCCGCATCCCGGCGGGCGGCTTCGCGCCGGTCTCGGCGAACATCCCGGCGTCCCGCACGAACCCCGGCTGCACGATCGACACGCCGACGCCGGTGCCGCGCAGGTCCTCCCGCAGCCCCAGCGCGAAGCCGCGCAGCCCGAACTTCGTCGCGTTGTAGAGCGAGCTGTGCGCGGACGCCACCTTGCCCGCCAACGACCCCACGAACACCAGGTGCCCGCGCCCGGCGTCCACCATGGCCGGCGCCAGGGCGCGGGCCAACGCGATCGGCGCCTCCAGGTTCACCGCCAACGCCCGCGCGACCTCCTCCGGCGTGAAGTCCAGCAACGGGCCGCCGGCCGGCAGCGCCGCGTTGGCGACGACCACGTCCACCGACCCGGCCTCCTCGACCAGCCGCCGGACGCCCTCCGGGTCGGACAGGTCGGCCGCCACGGCCCGGCCGCCGACCTCCTCCGCGAGCCGCGCCAGCTCCTCCGCCTTCCGCCCGGTCAGCACTGGCTTCGCCCCGCGCCGGGCGAAGGCCCGCGCGATCGACTGCCCGATCCCGCCCGTCGCGCCGGTCAGCAACACCGTCGTCCCCGTCACCCGCATGCGCCCTCCCGGAAACTGTTCGTTCGAACGAACAGTACCGTGGATCCGCCGGGTCGTCCCATGCCGGACAATGACGGCATGACGGAGACCAGGCAGCGGATCATCGGGGCCGTGCTGCGGATCATCGGTGACGACGGTGTCGCGGGCGTGACCAACCGGCGCATCGCGCAGGAGGCCGGCGTGTCGCTCGGCTCCGTCACCTACCACTTCGCCACCCAGCAGGACCTGCTGCGGGAGAGCCTGCGGCACTTCGTCACCGAGGAGACGAAGCGCTTCGGCGAGCTGGCCACCCGCAACAACACCAGGTGCGCCAACCTCGACGAGGTGGTCGAGGTCGTCGGCCAGGTCGCCGAGGCGACGGGCACCGACAGCGAGCGCATCGCCCCGTACGAGCTGTACCTGCACGCCGGCCGGGACCCGGAGCTGCGCGCCGCCGCCGCCGAGTGCTTCGCCGCCTACGACCGGCTCGCCGCGACCGTCCTGGCGTCCGTCGGCGTGCCGGACGCCGACCGGCTCGCCGGCGCGGTCGTCGGCATGGTCATGGGCCTCAAGCTGAGGGCCCTGGCCACCGGCGACGACTCCGACGACCTGCTCAACGGCCTGCTGGCGCTCGCCAAGGGCGCGCTCACAGAGTGATGCCGGTGAGCACCATCGTGCGCTCCTCGGTGAAGTCCTCCATCGCCGACCGCACGCCCTCGCGCCCGGTGCCGGACCCCTTCACGCCGCCGTACGGCATCTGGTCGGCCCGGTAGGACGGCACGTCGCCGACGATCACCCCGCCCACCTCCAGGGTGGCCGCCGCCTCGAACGCCACGCCCAGGTCCCGGGTGAACACGCCGGCCTGCAACCCGTACTCGGTGGCGTTGGCCTGCTCGAACGCCTCGTCCACCGAGTCCACCACGGACACCGCGAGCACCGGCCCGAACACCTCCTCGCGCCACACCCGCGACCCGGGCGGCACGTCCTGCAGGACCGTCGGCTCGACCGTGGTGCCCGACCGGCCGCCGCCGACGTGCAGCACCGCCCCGTCCGCCACGGCCTCCGCGACCCACTCCTCGACCCGGCGCGCGTTGTCCTCGTCGATCAGCGGCCCGACCTCCACCTCGGGGTCGTGCGGGTCGCCGGTGCGCAGCCCCCGCACGGCGTCCACCAGCTTCGGCACGAACTCGTCGGCCACGTCCCGGTGCACCAGCACCCGCTGCACCGCGATGCACGACTGACCGGCCTGGTAGTTGCCGAACGTGGCGATCCGCCGGGCCGCGAAGTCCAGGTCGGGCCAGTCGGGGCAGACGATCGCGGCCGAGTTGGAGCCCAGCTCCATCACCACGTGCTTGCGCGGCGCGGCGTCCATCAACGACCAGCCGACCGACGTCGACCCGGTGAACGAGATGACCGGCAGCCGGTCGTCGGTCACCAGCGCCTTCATGTCCGACCCGCGCACCGGCAGCACGGAGAACGCGCCCTCGGGCAGGTCCGTCTCCGCCAGCAGCTCGCCCAGCAGCAACGCCGACAGCGGCGTGGCCGACGCGGGCTTCACGACCACCGGCGCGCCCACCGCCAGCGCCGGCGCCACCTTGTGGGCCACCAGGTTCAGCGGGAAGTTGAACGGCGCGACCGCCAGCACCGGTCCGCGCGGCACCCGCCGCACCACCGCGAGCCGGCCCTCGCCGCCCGCGTCGGTGTCCAGCCGCTGGAGGTCGCCGGTGAACCGCCGCGCCTCCTCGGCGGCGAACCGGAACGTGCTCACCGCCCGCCGCACCTCGACCTCGGCCCACTTCAGCGGCTTGCCGTTCTCGGCGGTGATCGTCTCGGCGATCTCCTCCGCCCGCTCGGCCAACGCCGAGGACACGTGCGCCAACGCCGCGGCCCGCACGTGCGCCGGTGTCCGCCGGAACTCCGCGGCGACCGCCGCCGCGGCGGCCACCGCCCGCTCCACCTGCTCCGGGCCGGGCACCGCCACCGACGCCACCTCCGTCCCGTCGAACGGGTGGTGCACCGCGATGGCCGACCCGCCCTGCTCGGCGTGTCCGGCGATCCAACAGGGCCGTGGCTGAGGCGTGAACGCGTCCATGCGGACACCGTATTCCCGTACCGCGCGGTCCGGCGGATCGATCTTGGAAGTACGCTCGGACGCCGACCGTGACGGACACCTCACAGGTCCGCGAAGTGCTCCCGCACGTAGTCCAGGTGCCCCAGGTAGTAGAGGTCGTGCCGCTCCTCGCGCTGCCGGTGGAACTCCGGCCGCTCCCGGATCATCGCCACCATGTCGGTCAACCGGGCCCGCACCCAGCGGCCGGCGCCGGCGGTCCCGATCCCGTACGCGGCGCAGAACAGCCCGAGCCGCCGCCGCTGGTCGGCCACCGTCCCGAACTCCGGCGAGAACGGCACCAGGCAGTACGCGGTGTAGGCGAGGTCCCACCACCGGGGTCCGGGCCGGGCGCCGTCGAAGTCGAAGACCCCCACCGGCAGCCCGTCGCGGAAGACCATGTTGTACGGCGCGAGGTCGTTGTGGCAGATCACCTCGACGGGTGAAATCGCCGGGAACTGCCACCCGTGCGCCGGCAGCTCGCCCACCAGCTCCGCCGACGCGTCGTGCAACCGCCGCGCCATCCGCGCCACGGCCACCAGCACGGCGTCCGCGCGCAGCGCCTCGGGCAGCGGCGGGTGGCCCACCTCACCCTCCAGGTAGGACAGCACCTCGCGGCCCCGCTCGTCGATCCCGTGCGGCGCCGGCGCGATGCCAAGCGGCGCAAGGCGTTCCAGCAGCCGGTGCACGTTGGGCGTCCACGGACCGGTCGGCCGGCGGACCGTCGACCCGACCCGCACGACCTCGTTCAGCCCGCCTCCGGTGAGCACTTCCTCCCGCACGCATGACATCCTTCACCTGCGCGGATCCGCCGGACGAGAGGTTTTTCCCCAGTGGCTGAGAGCAGCAACCGCCCTGTGCTGGTAGTGGACTTCGGCGCGCAGTACGCGCAGCTGATCGCCCGCCGGGTCCGGGAGGCGCAGGTCTACTCGGAAGTCGTCCCGCACACCACGCCCGTGGCGGAGCTGCTGGAACGCGACCCGGCCGCGATCGTGCTGTCCGGCGGCCCGTCGAGCGTGTACGAACCGGGCGCGCCCCAGGTCGACCCGAAGCTGTTCGACGTCGGCGTGCCGGTCTTCGGCATCTGCTACGGCTTCCAGGCCATGGCCGGCGCCCTGGGCGGCACGGTCGAGCACACCGGCACCCGGGAGTACGGCCGCACCGAGCTGGGCGTGCGGGCGGGCGGCCTGCTGCACGACGAGCTGCCCGCCAGCCACCCGGTGTGGATGAGCCACGGCGACTGCGTCACCAAGGCGCCCGACGGCTTCACCGTCACCGCGACCAGCGAGGGCGCGCCGGTGGCGGCCTTCGAGCACGCCGAGCGGCGGTTCGCCGGCGTGCAGTACCACCCGGAGGTCGGCCACTCCCCGCACGGCCAGGAGGTGCTGCGCCGCTTCCTGCACGACATCGCGGGCATCCGGCCGCAGTGGACCACGTCCTCGATCGTGGACGAGCAGGTGGCGCGGATCCGCGAGCAGGTCGGCGACGGCAAGGCGATCTGCGGCCTGTCCGGCGGCGTCGACTCGGCCGTGGCCGCCGCGCTCGTCCAGCGCGCCATCGGCGACCGCCTGACCTGCGTGTTCGTCGACCACGGCCTGCTGCGCGCGGGGGAGCGGGCCCAGGTCGAGCGCGATTTCGTGGCCGCGACCGGCGTCAACCTGGTCACCGTGGACGCCCGCGAGCGGTTCCTCGACGCGCTGCGCGGCGTCACCGACCCGGAGCAGAAGCGCAAGATCATCGGCCGGGAGTTCATCCGGGTCTTCGAGCAGGCCGAGCGCGACCTCAAGGCCGAGGGCGACTACCGGTTCCTCGTCCAGGGGACGCTCTACCCGGACGTGGTCGAGTCCGGCGGCGGCGCGGGCGCGGCGAACATCAAGAGCCACCACAACGTCGGCGGCCTGCCCGATGACCTCCAGTTCACCCTGGTGGAGCCGCTCCGCGCGCTGTTCAAGGACGAGGTCCGCCGCGTCGGCACCGAGCTGGGCCTGCCCGAGACGATCGTGCAGCGGCAGCCGTTCCCCGGTCCCGGCCTCGGCATCCGGATCATCGGCGAGGTCACCCAGGAGCGGCTGGACATCCTGCGCAAGGCCGACGCGATCGCCCGCGAGGAGCTGACCAGCGCGGGCCTGGACCGCCAGATCTGGCAGTGCCCGGTCGTGCTGCTGGCCGACGTGCGCAGCGTGGGCGTGCAGGGCGACGGCCGCACGTACGGCCACCCGGTGGTGCTGCGCCCGGTGTCCAGCGAGGACGCGATGACCGCGGACTGGACCCGCCTGCCCTACGACGTGCTGGAGCGCATCTCGACCCGCATCACCAACGAGGTCAACGAGGTGAACCGGGTGGTGCTCGACGTGACGAGCAAGCCGCCGGGCACCATCGAGTGGGAGTAGGCGCGACAAAGGGGGAAAGGGCCCGGCCCCCCCCGGGGCGGGCCCCCGAACACCCCCCACCCCCCCGCCCCCCACACCGGCGGCGCGGCCCCCCCCCCCCCCCCCCC